>JACMRH010000290.1 GCA_014376535.1 Cytophagales bacterium
TATATTGATTCCTGGGGGATTTGAGAATATTTCCCCCCTCCCAAGTAGGGCCATATGCTATTTTAGATTTTGGAACCAAGTAATATCTTAAAACCATTAATGTTAAAACAAGGATCAAAAAAACCATTGTTATCAGTGCAATATTTTGTGAAGAGTCGAAAAGCCTGGTAGCTAAAATGTGAGTCTTTGGAACAAACATATATACCACATTATTAAGTAGGTTTATATATTTAAAAGGAAAAATATCAACACTCAATATTAAAAGAACCAGTAAAAATTGTGGAATTAAAAGCCATAAGTTTGCTTCAGCAGCTATTCTGGATCTTTCTGTACGAGATGTTCCTAAAAATGAGATGCCAAACATCTTAGTGTAATTGAATATAGAGAGCCCTCCAGAAAGTGCCAAAACTATCAAAGCAATCAATAAAAAAACTTCCGCATTCACATTACTTGCGTTCAACCCTTCTAATATTCCACCATATAATAAAAATTGGGAGATAAATCCATTGAAAGGGGGAAGGCCACAAATAGAGAGCGAGGCGATCAAAAATAATAGGGAAGTAACAGGCATTGTCTTAATCAAACCTCCCATCAGATTCATATTCATCATGTTAATGCTTTTTTGAACTGAACCTGCAGCCAGAAACAAGAGACATTTAAACATAGAGTGATTAATAACATGCAATAACGATCCACACAGACCAAGATATGCCAGTGAATAATCCTGCAATCCTATTCCTAAAAATCCGACACCTAAACCAATAATTATTATACCTATGTTTTCCATGGAACTATAAGCCAAAGCTCTTTTCATATCGTTTTGGATGATTGCATTTAAAATAGCATATATAGCTGATAATGAACCAATTAATATCATCATTATCCCGATTTCTATATGACTGTCCTGGATAAATGTTAAAACCCTTATAATTCCATAAATTCCAAGGTTTTTCATAGCACCACTCATCAGTGCCGAAATGTGTGGGGGAGCAGATGCATAAGTATCTGGCGACCAGGTGTGCAAAGGAATAATGGCAAGACTAAATCCAAATCCGCAAAAAAATAGCAGAAAGATGGGTAAATCAGAATGGTCTTTACAATATTGAATAATGGATGAAAAGTCAGATTCTCCCGTTCTCAAATATAATATTGCTACGGCGGTCATCAACAATGTAACTCCTATGTGCATGTGTACCAAATAGATAAGACCAGAGCGAATAGTTCTAAGTTTTTCATGCTCAATGATGACTAGCAGAAACGAACAAAAAAACATGATTTCCCACACAATTAGAAATGCCATCAGGTTTTGTACCACGCATACCAAATACATAGAAATAATGAGATAATTGTATGCTATTACATACATGTTCATTCGTGAACCATCTCTCTCTGGTTTAATGTAACCCACTGAGTATATAGAAACTAAAAGACTGGAAACGCTTATAATGGCCATAAAAACTACCGACAATAAATCTGCCTGAAATTTAAGAACACCTATGAATGGCAATTGATATATTGGGTATGTTACCTGACCTTGCTGTACTATATTAAAAACAAAAAATCCGCCTGCAAGTGAAAGTATAATTGAAGTACCAAGGTTAAAAAATATTTTCAATCCAGATGGAACAAAAATGACCAATGGAATGGCCAAAGCCAGAATCAAAACGATATAAGCCAATAATTCCATTAAAGTGGATAAAGCGTAAACATACTTTTGAATTTTGAATTTAAGATTAAATCACAGTTAACACTTCTCATTTAACAGCAAAATCAAACATTAATTCGTTTTCTAATCTACCGCTAAGCCTATCTCCTATTTTTATCTCTCCTACTCCGGCAGGAGTTCCTGTAAAAATAAGGTCACCTATTTTGAAGGTAAAATACTGCGAAACAAAAGTGACTATCTCGTCAATTTTAAAAAGCATCTGAGAAGTGTTGACTTCCTGCTTTTTAATTCCATTTTGAAAAAACGAGAAATTGATATTTTGAAGATCCTTGAAATTTTCTTTCGGAATAAATTTAGAAATGACTGCCGAGTGATCAAATGCTTTACATAGTTCCCAAGGCAATCCTTTGTCTTTCAGGTTATTTTGTAAGTCTCTTGCAGTAAAATCTACACCAAGCCCAACCTGGTCATAATAAGTAGGTGCAAATCTTTCTGCTATATGCCTTCCTTCTTTGCATATCCTTATCACAAGTTCGCATTCATAATGAATTTCTTTGGAAAACTCTGGATAATAAAAAGGAAGATTATTTCTGAGAAGAGCCGTATCTGGCTTTAGAAATATTACCGGAGAAACAGGTCTCTCACTATTCAATTCCTCAATATGGGCAGCATAATTCCTACCTACGCAAATTATTTTCATAAGACTATTTTCTATGCAAATGTAATCTATTGAAAGTCTTTATTATTTAAGATAATATACGATTTAAGTACCATTATCAATTTGTTAAACATTCGCATCTTCTAAATTTATGAATTAGATGGCATGAATATTTCTCAATTATTAATAAAAAAATACTATGAATCTTAAATTCTTATTAGGGCTAGCTGCAGGAATTGGAGTAGCCTATTTCTTTACTTCTAAAAAAGGACAAGACTTTTTGGAAGAACTTGGAAACTCAGCATCAGACCTAATGGATAAAGGGGAAGATGTTATAAATACAGGCCGTAATCAGGCCGAAAAATTCTCTGGACTTGCAGATAACTTCGTTAAAAATCAATTCTAAATAGAAGATTATGGAAAATTCAACATTGACAAAAAGCAGGTTTTTTGCAAAAGACTATGCTGATTATGATAGCGCTATGAGTGCTTATGATAAAATGAAAGCCAGAGGTTACAGCGACTCTGAAATTGCTTTGATAATGTCTGAAGACACTAAAAATAAATATCACAACACCGAAAATCATCCAGAAAGACTAGATCATGCTAACAAAACCATGGAAAGTTCGGGAATTGGTTCTGCGATTGGAGGCGTTGTAGGAGCAAGTGCAGCAGCCATTGCAGCAATAGGAACTTCATTACTTATTCCAGGACTAGGTCTGGTTGTAGCTGGCCCAATTGCTGCTGCCTTGGCAGGAGCTGGTGCGGGCGGATTAGCTGGCGGACTTGTTGGTGCTTTAGTAGGAGCTGGTATGAACGAAACCGAAGCTAAACATTATGATGAAAAAGTTAAAGGTGGAAACATTGTAGTAGGTGTTACTCCTAAAACAGAAGAAGACGAAGCTCACTTTAATTCTACTATTATATAATTAAATTCAAAACATAAAAAAGCCTTTCCTGAAACGGGAAGGCTTTTTTATTGAAAAATTAATTTTTAGACAGTTTCCTCTACATTAGAAATTTTCCTGTACACAAACGCCTGAAAAATATTTCTTCTGGCAAATCTGGCCGGAACTTCTGCATTAACCATTTTGCTGTACACATTAGCGGGAACATCATAATATTCATAACTGCTCCCGTCAGAAAATTTTACAGTAAGCATTTGAGACTTATAAAAATAATCTACAATGTTAGCGGTCGTTGTAGTTTTGTTGTATTCCGGAAGTGTTTGTTCAATGGTTTCTGGAGAAATACTTACAAGAAAATTATAGGCTTCTATTAATTTTTTACTCTTTTCTTCTGCTTCAACTCTTTTCTCTTCATCCTGGAATTTATCAGGATGCCACTCTTTCATAAAATTTCTATATATAGTTTTTAATTCACCTAAAGTGACATTTTTTTCTACTCCTAACAATTTTCTAAAGTCAACAATCTTTTTCATGGATACTCTTCATTAATTCTAAAAAACACGAAATGCATTTTTCAGGATTGTAAAATTACCTTATTTCCGTTTATCAAATGTTAATAATCTTTTAATATTCTTGATTATTTCTTTTGCAATTAAAAGGTTTCACCTAAGTTAAAAAATATGCTTTTGGATCCTTTTACACCAACAGCAAAATCTATAGATAAATTTGTATTGGTAAACTTATTGATTTTCAGTCTAATTCCAGAACCAACAGCTGGATAAGCTGTATTAAAGTTCATTGTCTGGATATTAGAAACACTTTGAACATTTCCAAAAATCACACCGCCAAGCACTTTGTTTCTTGTGATCGAAAACCTGTATTCTGTTTCAAAGCTTATCAAGTTGCTACTTCTGAACCTTCCCTGTATATATCCCCTACCCTGGTTGTCATTCGCGTCCCATCCAGTACTTGGCAAGTCAAAATATGCAGGATTTCCCCCAAAAGTTAGCCAGTTATAACTCCAGAATGCTAACACATTCGTACTTCTAAAAGGTAATTTTATATATTTTCTGGCATCAAATGTCAGAGACTGCCAATCATTATTACTTCCCAATAACGATGAATTATAACGATAACTTAAATACCCATAAAACCTGTCACCCAATGGATTCATTAAATTTCCCCTTGAATCATAAAGTAGATTTATCGTAGGTCCTGAAGCAATTGTTGTGTTTTGGTTCCCAACATAATATCGCTCAAAATCAGATACAAATCCTTTAGTTAATTGTTTTACATTATAATGGTAGTCAAGCTTATAACCCAATCCTGCGTAGAAGGATTTGAAAAGCTCTTTAAAAACATTTTGATAGATCCTGATATAATTATAATTTACTAAAATCCTGTCTTTAAAGTTTGAATTGGGTCCTAAACCAAATGTAAACGATGGATATTTCATAAACCTCCAATCGCCAACAAAATTATATTTATTTGCTTTTGGCCATATTGTGGATTTAGCTTTTATAATTAACTGCTCTCTAAATGTATATACAGCCAATACATCTGTAGTAGAAAGATTAGTACCATATTTTTTATCCAGATAATAATAACTGCTAACCATACCTCCAAAAGCCCATCTCGTTGCTAGTGAATAATTTATATAAGGTAACAGAGAAAAAACAGTAGCTTTTGAAGAATCATGATTTTCGTAACTCTTAACTTCAAGTGTATCTATCGTAATTTTCCTTTTAAAGGTCTTTGAAAGCACTTCGAAAATATCCTTTGGCCTTACTTTTGTCAAACTTTGCAAACTATCCGATCGAGCTTGCTTTTGAGAATAGACATGAATCGGTAAAAAAATGGTTAACAGCAAAAAAAGCAAGACACGACTCACAGTTAACTTTTTTAATATTGAGTTTAGTAATGTACGAATTTGTATATCGAAAGCCTAGTCATACAAATAAATATTCATAAAATTTTAAAACCTGGTGATGTAACCAAAATGAACTTTACTTTGATTGAACTGCATTTTTTGAGTTATAGACTGCCCTAAAGAGTAAACAAAATTAAATATTCCAGTATTGGTGCTTAAACTTATTCCTGCTCCTATTCCAAAAGGCCAATCTTCAACAGAATCCGACCCCAGCCGGTAATTCATGAAGGACTTTTCAGTGAATAAGAGTAGATAAGAGTTTTCGTCAGTAAACTGCCTGAATTCCAATATTCCGGTTGAGTAATATTCTGTATAAAAGAAGTTTTCATTAAATCCTCTTAATGATTTAAGCCCTCCAATTTGAAATAGATCATTTGTCGCAAGAAAATTATCATTAAAAACTCTTCCTCCTCTAATTCCCGATAATAATGTGCTTCTTTTACCTAAACGAAAAAAATGTTTAAAATCTCCTTTTAAATAAAACTGAGTAGTTGATTGCTTTACATCTAAATACAAAGATTCAGGCAAACGACTATTTCTTTTAATTGATTTTAAACCTACGTTAGCATCTATAAAAATTATATTTCCACTTTTCGGATAAAAATAATCGTTAAGGTTATTCCATTCATAATCAATACCATAGGTATTCAAGTTGAAATCCAAAAAAGGTGGTTTAGTGTATTTTGAATACAATTTGGTACTTAGCAAACGTGATTGCTTACTACCTACATAAAAACCAATTTTTGTGCTTCCTGTTAGATTGAAATTTGTTTTCAAAACTCCAGTAACCGTTTGAAAAGTGGTGTCTTGCTTTAATAATTGAAATGAAGGAATAATATTCATCGAAGAACCAAATAGATTAGGGTGTAAATATTCCATATCTATTTGTTGAGACTCAGGTTTTAACCTTTTCCACTCTATCCTCAACCCCTTGCCTTTACCGCTCATGTTTTTGAGGTTCAGGTTAAATTCTCCTGTTATTAACAATTTATTACCTTTTGCAGCTCCGGTTTGTTGATTAGGAAGAAAACCAGCCACACCATCCACCTGATTTGCTTTTCTATCTTCAAAATAAAATCTTACTATCGCTTTTCCATCAATAAAACTTACGGTAGGTTCATCTGTTACTCTCAAATAAGGCAATTGCTTAAGAAGTCTATTAGCATTGTCCACAGTATTCTGATTGTATGGATCTCTTGCTCTAATCTTAGTGTAATTGGATAGAAATTTCTTTTTGATTTTAGTTTTTCCTAAAACCTGAAGTGAATCAAAAACAATAAATGGGCCCGTTACTATTTTTAATTTTCCATTTAATGTTTTATTGGTTTGAGATATTGAGTCAAGAAAAATATAGGCAAATGGAAAACCTATGGTTTGATAATAATCAATTAATTTTTTTTCTGCTCTGAAAAATTCTTTATAAGAAAATTTATGAATATCATTAAAAGTGCCCTTTAAACCCGTCCTCCTCAATGCTGTAGGGCTTATTGATTCAGTATTAACATTTGCTCTTTTATAAATTTCTCCAGAGAATATAAATAGATGTAAAGTATCATTTGTAATTCTTCCCGAATCAACTCCGGCAGTAAGGTAACCCAATGAGTGTAAATGAGAGATTACTTGATTTGATTTCTTGAAAACTTCCAGAGAGTCTTTAAAGAAAAATGATAACGAGCTACTTTGAAAATGGTTTCTTAAACTTTGGTACGGCTCAAAATGGACATGCTTTAATTTTTGGCTAAATCCATTTATTGATATTGAAATCAATAGTATTACCAATATCGAAATAGATCGAATATTTTGTAATTTGTATATTGCCAAACTAAGAATTAACAAAGTAAATTTTTAGCTGAAAACATGTTTGGTATTTATATCCATATTCCATTTTGCAGGCAGGCATGTCATTACTGTGATTTTCATTTCAGTACAAATCTCTCAAATAAAACGGAAATGGTTAAGGCAATAGTGCATGAGCTTAACCAAAAGAAAGATTTTTATTTTGGAAAAACTGTTGAGACCATTTATTTGGGTGGCGGCACACCATCATTGCTTTCAGAGATTGAACTTGCATCGATTTTAGAGACAATTTACAAGGAATATAAAGTTAACCCAGAAGCAGAAATAACGATAGAGTGTAACCCTGAAGATATTTCATTTAAAAAGCTTTCTTATTTTAAAAAATCAGGAGTAAATAGATTAAGTATTGGAATTCAGACCTTTAACGATAAGGTTTTACATTTTTTAAATCGATCTCATTCAAGTCAACAAGCAGATTTAGCAGTTAAACTTTCCCAGGATCTTGGCTTTGACAATATTACAGTTGACATAATGTATGCACTTCCTGGTTCTAATTTGGATATTCTTCAAACTGACCTCGATAAAATAATATTATTGGGAATACCTCATATTTCTGCTTATTGTTTTACGCTCGAAGAAAAAACAGTTTTTGGTAAAATGGTAAAGCAGAATAAACTTTTAAAAAATGAAGACTCTATTGAACAGAGTCACTATGAAAATCTTCATAAACATCTCAGCAGCAATGGATATGAACAATATGAAATTTCAAATTTTGCCCGTAATGAAAAATATTCAAGACATAATTCTGCGTATTGGTTTGGCAGACCTTATTTGGGGATAGGTCCTGGAGCGCATACATTCAATGGCAGTGAAAGGCAATGGAACATCAGTAATAATGCATTATATATTCAGAAAACAATGGTGAATGAAAATGCTTTCGAAATTGAAACCTTATCTAAAAGTGACATTTATAACGAAGGCCTTTTAACTCAATTAAGAACAAAATGGGGGGTCAATGCAAAATCTTTACTTCAACAATCGGAAATAGACCTTTTTTCTGAAAAGCAAAAGGAGATTGAGAAATTAATAATCAACAATATGGTTTATAAAACAGATAGCCACCTGTTTCTAACAGAGAAGGGAAAATTATTAGCTGATGGAATAGTGGTGGACTTGATGATTTGAGATAAATAACTCAAAACTCATCAGAGTTTTGATCTTCACCAGGCATTTCCTCTGTAAAAATAGTTCGTTCTGAATCGGACTTCTTGAGATTTTCCTTTTCTGACAAGATTTTGTACGAATTAAAAGAAGCTTCCTGCTCAGCTTTCTTTTTAGAATTTCCTTTGCCTATTTCAACAGATTTACCTTCAACAAAAACTTCAATAGTAAACAATTTTTGATGGCCGAAACCCTCTTCAGCAACTGTTTCAAACGTGACAGCTTTGTTATTTTTGATTGCCCATTCTAATAAAATACTTTTATAATTTGTATTGTTTAGAACAATATGATCAATATCTAAATGATTGTAAATGAGCTTTCTAAGAATAAATTTTTTTGCCTTATCAAAACCATGGTCTAGGTATATAGCTGCAATCAACGCTTCTACTATATCCCCATACATCGAAGAGTGTTTGACTGACTTATTTCTTCTTTCAAACTCAATCAATTTATCCAGATCAATCTTTCTGGCTAACTTATTGAGAGAATCACCATTTACAATCCGTGATCGGACATCTGTTAAAAACCCTTCATCCTTTTTGGGATATTTTTTAAAAAGATATTCTGCGACTATAGCGCCAAGTATAGAATCTCCTAAAAATTCCAGTCGCTCGTAAGAATCCTCTTTTTCCAGTCCCTGGCTAAACACCGCAGAAGGATGCCTGAACGCCTGTTCATATAAATGAAGGTTTTTAGGCCATAAGCCCGTAATAGCATGAACACGCTTAGCATAAGGTTTTTTCTCTGAAGGAAGAAAAAATGCGCGAAGCTTTGCAAACACTAGTTGTGTTTTTTAAATATGATAGAGCAATTATGTCCACCAAATCCAAATGTGTTGCTGATGGCAAAATCTATTTTACGACTTTGAGCAACATTTAATGTCAGATTTAAAAGAGGATCAATCCTTTCGTCCCTGTTAAAATTATTAATTGTTGGAGGGACAAGCTGATGCTGAATTGCAAATAAGCTGGCAACTGCTTCAATGGCGCCTGCAGCACCTAATAAGTGACCAGTCATAGATTTTGTAGAACTGATATTAAGCTTGTAGCAATGTTCGCCAAAAACTTTTTGAATTGCAGTTATCTCTGCAATATCTCCCAGAGGGGTTGAGGTTCCATGAACGTTGATATAATCAATATCCTCAATTTTGGTATTTCCGTCTTTTAAAGCACTTTTCATAACTGCTATTACACCCAGACCTTCTGGATGTGGTGCGGTTAAGTGATATGCATCAGCAGACATTCCTCCACCTACCATTTCAGCATAGATTTTAGCACCACGGGCAACTGCATGTTCATATTCTTCTAAAATAAGGGCTGCAGCACCTTCACCCATTACAAAACCATCTCTATCTACGTCAAAGGGACGTGAAGCTGTTTCTGGAGTGTCGTTTCTTTCTGATAATGCTTTCATAGCACTAAAGCCACCTATACCAGCTTCAGTTATCGCTGCTTCAGAACCACCGGTTACAAAAACAGTTGCTTTCCCTAATCTGATGTAATTAAAAGCATCAACAATAGCGTTAGATGCTGATGCACAAGCAGATACAGTTACAAAGTTTGGTCCACGAAAACCATACTTCATAGAAATATGACCGGCAACAATGTCCACAATCATTTTGGGAATAAAAAAGGGATTGAAACGCGGAGTTCCATCACCTTTGGCAAAATTGGTTACTTCTTCCTGGAAGATGCTTATTCCTCCAATACCAGAGCCCCAGATAACACCAACTTCATCTTTATCAATCTTTTCAAGATCAATACCTGAATCTTTAACTGCTTCGTCAGCGGCCACCAAACCATACTGACTAAATGGATCAAGGCGTTTTACTTCCTTTCTTTCCATATAATTTTCAGGAAGAAAGTTTTTTACCTCACAGGCAAACCTGGTTTTAAACTTTTCGGCATTAAAGTGAGTGATGATAGCCGAACCACTTTTTCCTGATTTCAAACCTTCCCAATACTCGGGAGCGGTGTTTCCAATGGGTGTTAGCGCTCCAATACCGGTAACAACTACCCTCTTTAATGCCATAAAATAAAGTTTGATTACTTCGCGTGACTTTCTAAATAAGCCACAGCTTGACCTACTGTAGTGATGTTTTCAGCCTGGTCGTCAGGAATAGAGATGTTAAATTCTTTTTCGAACTCCATAATAAGTTCTACTGTGTCAAGTGAATCTGCGCCAAGATCGTTAGTAAAGCTAGCTTCAGACGTAACTTCTGACTCTTCTACTCCTAACTTGTCAACGATAATGCTTTTTACTTTTGATGCTATTTCTGACATTTTTAATGCGTTTATGTTGAAAAAACACCGCAAAGAAATGCAATTTCACATTCATTGCCAAACTATTTTTCTATCAAAATTTGAAGTGGGCTATCAAAACATCATAACTGCTTATGTTATATATTTGTTCACTCTAAAAATTCTTTCACAATCATGTCAAAGATTATAAAGTTTAATTTCGAACCAGACTATGATTTCATGCTTTATGCTGTTGTATCAGTAGTTAAAGACTTCAAATTTGCCTGGAATATAAATGAGGCTTTTGAAATGGATTTTTGCAGAGTCGCAGACCTGGAACTAAATTTTGCTAATCAAGACATTAAATTTATTGCCAATTTTCTTTACGAATCGGAATATTCATTATTCAGGATATTAAAAAACAAACTAATATGTGCTGATGGTGAGAACAATGGCTATTTATTACCTGAGCTTAGAAAATTTGACTATTTAATTAAAATTGAGGGTGAATCTGTTGAGGAAGTTTCTGAAGGTTTGCCTGAAAAATTAAAATCCTTACCTTGCGTCCAATATTTTGAAAAGATAAGAATCGAAAACCTTAAATCGAAAGATAATCTGTTATTTTAATTAGTAATCTATGTTAATGAATCTCGCAAGAACAAAAGTAATTGCAACAGTAGGGCCGGCAAGTAATACAGAAGAAAAGCTTTGGGAATTAGTTCAAGCTGGTGCAGGAATTTTTAGGCTTAACTTTTCTCATGGATCGCATGAACTTCATCAGGTAGTAATAAATTTAGTAAGGGAAATAAACCAAAAACACGGTACGGCGATAGCGCTTTTGCAAGATTTGCAAGGGCCTAAAATTCGCACAGGTGAAGTAGAAAATAATGGTGTAGACTTGGTAAAAGGTCAAAAACTGATTTTAACTACCGAAAAAGTTATTGGTAACGCTGAAAGAATTTACACTTCTTACAAATCGATGCCAAGAGATGTAAGACCTGGCGATGCAATATTAATAGATGATGGAAATTTAGAATTAAGGGTTATTGAAATTAAAGGAGAGGAGATAACAACAGAAGTTATATTCGGTGGAAAACTCAAATCTAAAAAAGGTATTAACCTTCCAAACACCAGTGTTTCAGAGCCTTCTTTGACAGATAAAGATAAGGAAGATTTAATTTTTGGTCTTGCAAATGATGTTGATTGGATAGCATTGTCTTTTGTAAGAAACTCAGAAGATATCAGAGAAATAAAAAGAATGATTGCCGAGGCTGGTAAAAAGTCAAAGGTAATTGCCAAAATAGAAAAGCCAGAAGCATTGGCAGATATTGATGCCATTATCGAAGCCTGTGATGGTATCATGGTAGCCAGGGGAGACCTTGGAGTAGAAATTGCCATGGAAGATGTTCCAATGTGGCAGAAAATAATGGTCAAAAAATGTAATCAGGCAGGGAAACCTGTAATTGTGGCAACACAAATGCTTGAAAGCATGGTTTCAAATCCAAGACCAACAAGAGCTGAAGCCAATGATGTTGCAAATGCAGTAATAGATGGCGCTGATACAGTGATGTTGAGTGCAGAATCTGCTTCTGGAATGTATCCAAAAGAAGCTGTGCAAAGTATGATTAAAATTATCAGGGCTGTTGAAGACAAAATGGATATTTTTCACAAAGAATGGCCATTGATTTCGTCTCCTGATGTACACAGGGAAAGTTTAATTGCAGGAGCTTGCAGAATGGCGAAAGACACTAATGCCAAGGCGATTGTGGGATTTTCAAGAACAGGGTTTACAGCAAGGAGAATTTCAAGCTTCAGGCCTACTGCAAGAATTTATATATTTACTGACAACAAAGTAATATTTACTCAATTAAATCTTATTTGGGGGGTTAGGGCGTTTCTTCTAGATTCCAAGAAAACCACTGACGAGACAATAGATTCCATGAACAAGTTTCTACTTGAGCATAATTTAGTTAGCAAAGGAGATGTGGTTATTAACACAAGTACAATGCCTCTAGAAAGTGCTTACAGAACTAACATGGTTAAAATGAGTATAATATAGTTTACTAAAACTATTAATAGAGAGTTGTCCGAGTGGTTTAAGGAGCACGCCTGGAAAGTGTGTATGCGTCTAAAGCGTATCGAGGGTTCGAATCCCTCACTCTCTACAAAATTTTCCACAATTAAAGGCTGATGCAAACATTTCTGGGGATTGATATTGGTGGTACAAACATTAAAATGGGTTTTGTTACCGGAGATGGTGAATTGCTTAATAAGGTCAAAATACCTACAATAGAACTTAGAAAATCTGGTGATTTTTCTGGTGAATTATTCAGGTTAATTACTGACCAGCTTGCCTTGAGAAAAGATGTTACCAAAGTCGGAATAGGAGTTCCGGGTTTGATTTCAAAAAATAGAAGATCCTTATTGGAATTACCAAATATTCCGGAATTGAGCCATTATCCATTGGTTGATGAATTATCAAAACTATTTCCAAAACATAGTTTTACAATGGAAAATGATGCTAATGCGGCTGCCTTAGGAGAATTTCATTTTGGTAAAGAGAAAATAAAGGAAGATTTTATTTTTGTAACACTCGGTACTGGTATTGGAAGTGCAGCTATTATAGACGGTAAAATTTTTAAAGGTGGCGATGGTAACGGTATGGAATTAGGACATATTGTTTATAAAAATGGCAAAACACTAGAGAATAGAATTGGGAAAAAAGGCTTACTTAAAATAATTTCTAAGGAGCTAAAAGATTCAGGTTCTAAGTCAAATATTTTAAACGGAAAAATAGAAGCAACAACAAAAGAGGTACTTGCGGCCGCCCGTGAAGGTGATAAGACTGCCATAAAAATTTATGCAAAAGTTGGTGAAATCCTTGGAATAGGTTTAATCGCAGCTATTAGGATTTTAGATATTAAGAAAGTTATCGTTGGAGGTGGAGTTTCTGAAATATTTGATTTTATAAAACCAAATATAGAAAAAGCATTTTCTGAATACTTAACACCATATTACAATGAACATACCCATGTAATGCTTGCAACTTTAGGTAACGAAGCAGGAATTATTGGGGCTGCATCCCTATGTTTTATTGATATAAAAACTGTTTAAAACATAGACTTTTTCTTTATTAAATTTAAGGTTCTGAACTGACTTGAATTGATGGTGATTGTTTAAATAATCTTTTACAGTATTCAATATACCTTTGTCAAGAAATTGCAATAAAGGTTGCTGAACATTTTCAATTTCATCCAAAGCAGGTTTAATTATCTGATCCCATTTTTCATAATGATTGTCCAGATCCTCAGGCATAATACGTTTCCTGCAATTTGGAGATCCACATTCACAAGCAAATCCTTGTTCCAGGTTAAAAATACCATAATCATCGGTAATTTCGTCACCAGGATAAATGTCTCTTATGGCAATTTCAAATCCATATCCCGTACTTATTGTATTCGGATCACAGCAATGATTTATATATTTTGCATTGTCCCAACTTACAATGTAATGACCGTTCTCATCAATATATGAATATTTGTCAACAACAGCTTGAATTGCCGGGTCTTGATGACTGAATTGAGTTGGTGAAAGTTCAATTTCCAGACTGTCTTTGACATAAGTTAAAGTGCCTTTAGGAATAAATTCATTGGCAAATATACCTGAGCCAATAACATGGTTAACGAACTTTAGAGTAGTATCGGGATGAAGCATTTTTTAATTTAAAATTATTAATTTTAACAAATTGTTAATCAAATAGTTGTAAAATAAATATGGCCTTTGAAGGTGCTTGAATCCCTCAGTTTTAAGTGGGTAAATAATTTATTCAATTATATAATAAATTCTTAACATTACACAATTTCTACAAATTAATATACCATTTATAAGGAACATCGTACTTTAGCAATATCAACTATACTATTATGGTATTTCAAATTCTATTTCTTCTTGTTCTGGGACTGGCTGGCTACTTTTTATTTAAAAGCATAAGCCGGATAAAACGAAATATAAATCTTGGGAAGGATGAGTATTTAGGTGACCAACCAGCAAAGCGTTTTAAACAAATGATGTTGGTTGCATTTGGACAAAAGAAAATGTTTTCAAGGCCGGTTCCAGCCATTTTGCACTTGTTTGTTTATGTAGGATTTGTACTTATCAACATAGAAGTGCTTGAAATTCTGATAGACGGTATTGCAGGAACACACAGAATATTCTTGCCCTTTTTAGGAAATTTTTATACGATAGTTATCAATTTCTTTGAGTTTTTGGCTGTAATGGTCATAGTGGTTTGTGTAGTATTTTTATTGAGAAGAAATGTATTTAAAGTTAGAAGATTAAATATGCCGGAACTTAAAAGGTTTCCGCTATTTGATGCAAATGCAGTATTGGTGATTGAGATTGTCTTAATGGTTGCATTGCTTGCCATGAATGCATGTGACGGAATATTACAATCCAGAAGTCATGAGCATTATGGAATTACTG
Source organism: Cytophagales bacterium (assembly GCA_014376535.1). GTDB lineage: Bacteria > Bacteroidota > Bacteroidia > Cytophagales > UBA9547 > UBA9547. The sequence goes on from JACMRH010000290.1 coordinate 14,903, forward strand.
GAACTCTTGCATTTAGCCAGTTTTTGAATCCAGTGTTTATGGGATTAACTACTGAAAAACTGGTACTATTGGAAAGAACATTCTGGTGGTTTCATATTATTGGAATCCTACTGTTCGCCAATTACCTCCCCTATTCCAAGCACTTGCATATATTAATGGCTTTCCCAAATACCTACTTTGCAAAATTGGAGTTGAAGGGCAAGTTCAAAAACATGCCTGTAGTTACTAGAGAAGTCAAAAGCATGCTCAGTATCCCGTTAGATGAAGATGAACAGTTAGCGGCATCTAATTTGCATGACACAGGAAAATTTGGCGCCAAAGATATTCCGGATTTATCCTGGAAAAACTTAATGGATGCCTACTCTTGCACCGAATGTGGCAGGTGTACCTCTTCTTGTCCAGCAAATATCACTGGTAAAAAACTCTCTCCCCGCAAAATTATGATGGATACGAGAGATCGAATGGAAGAGATTGGCAGACATTTGGATAAAAACAAAGAAATTGATTCAACTAAATCATTATTAGGTGATTACATAACCTCTGAAGAACTTTTGGCTTGTACAACGTGTAATGCTTGTGTAGAAGAATGTCCAATTAACATTGACCCATTAGACATTATCATGCAGCTTAGAAGGTATAAAATCATGGAAGAAGCTAAGGCGCCTGATAGCTGGAATGCGATGTTTTCAAACCTTGAAAATAATCAGGCTCCATGGAAATTTTCTCCATCAGACAGGTTGAATTGGGCGAAGGAAAATAGTTAGGTAATAAGTAAGAGGAATTAGCAAGGCATTTAAATGCTTAATAGCAAAATTCTCCCAAACCTTGCCTTATAATTTCAAAATCTCCAGAAGTGACATCGATAATTGTAGAAGGAATATTGCCACTGTTTCCAGAGTCTATCACTATGTCAACCAGGTTTTTATATTTTTCGTAGATTAATTCCGGATCGGTCGTGTATTCTATTATTTCATCATCGTCTTTTATAGAAGATGAAATTAGTGGGTGACCAAGTTCTTTGACTATTTGACGTGGAATTTCATGATCAGGTATCCTAATGCCAACGGTTTTTTTTTTGGCAATCAGGTTTTTTGGAACAGTTGAGCTTGCTTCTAAAATAAATGTAAAAGGACCGGGAAGATTTTTCTTTAGTGCTTTAAAAGCAGAAGTATCAAGATGTTTTGCAAATTCAGAAATATGGCTTAAATCATAACAAATGAAAGACAAATTGATCTTTTCTGGTTTAATTCCCTTAATTCGGCAAAGTTTTTCAATAGCTCCTTTATTCGTGAGATCACAGCCCAAGCCATAAACAGTATCAGTAGGATAAATAATTAACCCACCATTTTTTAAACATTCAACAACTTCAGCAATCCTGTTGATTTGAGGATTTAGAGGATGAATCTGCAGAAATTTTGCTGCCACTTTAAATTTTGTTTTATTTTAATGCAATATAGAATCAATATCTAAACAGATTTTGTAATATGTTGTTATGAAAAGTTTAATAATTGGAATTACGGGAGGAAGCGGGTCTGGAAAATCGAGAATTGCTGAAGATTTGCTTCGCTCATTATCTCCTCACGCTACAATATTGGCTCTTGATAATTATTACTATCCCATTGCACAACAACCCTTGGATCACAATAATAGACCTAATTTTGATTTGCCTGAATCTATAGATCTTCAAAAGTTTAAGGAGCAATTAACCCTACTAGCAAACGGCTCAAGTATTGAAATCAAAGAATATACATTTAATAACCCCGATTTACAACCCAGAATATTAAAGGTTGGGAGCAAACCTATCATTATTGTTGAAGGCCTTTTTATTTTTCACCTTCCAGAAATGGAATCTTTAATAGATGTGAAAATCTATATTGATGTTGAAGAAGATATTAAATTAAACAGACGATTAAAGAGGGATACAGAGTTAAGAGGTTATAACATAAATGACGTGAATTATTGTCATATAAATCATGTTTTGCCATCTTACAATATGTTCATTTTAAAACAAAGAGATAAAGTAGATTTTGTATTACCTAACAATGGTGATTATCCTGAAGCTCTAAATACTGTAAGAGATTTTTTAAAAACTAAATTAGATCCTACTTATTATTTTTTAGGGTAATCTCGTCTATGAAATCCTTGTGATCTTTTTCCAATTGGGCATGATCTTGAATTAATTGATCATGATCTATTTGCATTAATTTGTATTCTTCTTCAAGGATTTTATGTTCTTCTTTTATAAAATCTTGATCTAAGGTACCGTTGTTATATTTTTCTATCAATCTCTTATGCATTCGAAGAATAACCTCATGCTTATCAATAATGTCATCGTGTTTCTCCAATAAAATATCGTGTGCCTTTTCTAGTTTAAGATGTAGAGAGTCCATCTCGCCGCCTCTTGCATTGATATAATCAATTTTCCATTGTTCATGCTTCTTATTAAGCCTATCATGGGTAACCTTCAAAATACTGTCATGCTCAAGCATAGATCCATGAAGCGCTTGCAATAAAGCACCCATAGAATTATCCTCTTTACACGAGCAAAGAAGTAATGTAGAGAGCAAAATGATAGTAAGACTTTTCATTAAAAATGTGCTTGATTAATTTTCCAAAGATATAAAATTGACAATAATAATAGGGAAATGCGCTTACTTTAAGTACCTCAAAAAAAACATCATTTTTTAATTTCATAAAATCGCAGCAATTTGCGTTTTCTTAAATCTTAACAATGCCCAAAAATTTAGTCATAGTAGAGTCTCCTGCAAAGGCAAAAACCATTGAAGGATACCTCGGAGCCGATTTTATTGTCAAATCCAGCTATGGACATGTTCGAGACTTGCCTGATAATGCAACAGGAATAGACGTTGAAAATAACTATAAACCGACTTATGTTATTTCTGACGACAAAAAACAGATTGTAAGTGAATTAAAAAAGCTGGCGAAAGAATCTGAGATCATTTGGTTGGCAACTGATGATGACCGTGAAGGAGAAGCCATCTCATGGCATTTGTATGAGGCATTAGATTTAAATGATAAAAACACTAGAAGAATAGTTTTCAGGGAGATAACCAAAAACGCTATTTTAAATGCCATTCAGACGCCTAGGGGAATAGATATTGACCTTGTTAATGCCCAGCAGGCAAGAAGGGTTTTGGACCGTTTGGTTGGCTATGAACTATCTCCTGTACTTTGGAAAAAAATTAAGAGAGGACTTTCTGCAGGAAGGGTTCAATCGGTTGCTGTTAGGTTTATTGTAGACAGGGAAAGAGAAATTGAAAAATTTAATTCTTCCTCATATTTTAAAGTTGTGGCAATTTTTGACCTGGAGAAAGGAAAAAAATTAAAAGCAGATCTTCCTCAAAAATTTGCTACAGAGCAAGAAGCACTGGATTTTCTCGAAAAATGTAAAGGTGCTGCTTACACTATAAAGAACCTGGAAAAAAAACCTGCTAAAAAATCTCCATCTCCGCCATTTACAACCTCTACATTACAACAAGAGGCCGGAAGGAAATTATATTTCTCTGTTGCTCAAACCATGACAGTTGCTCAGCGATTGTATGAGGCGGGAAAAATTTCTTATATGCGTACAGATTCTGTTAACTTATCAGAGGATGCAATTGCGAGCGCAAAGTCTGCCATTACAAAAGACTATGGCCCAGAATATTTTAAGCAAAGAAAATACTCCAATAAGCAAGAACTAGCGCAGGAAGCTCACGAAGCAATACGACCTACAGATTTTTCTGTAGAACAGGGAAGTAGCGACAGGAATGAACAAAGACTCTATGATCTGATTAGAAAGCGTGCAAAAGCTTCTCAAATGGCAGATGCTGAGATAGAAAGGACCACTGCAACAATTACTATTTCAGGAACCCAATATAATCTGACTGCTACCGGAGAAGTAATTAAGTTCGAAGGATTTTTAAAAGCTTATCAGGAATCAACAGATGAAGATGAAGTAGAAGGTGAAGACGAAGAAGAAAATGGTGCTCTCCCACCTTTGAATGTTGGGCAAATTCTTCAGATGAAAGAAATAAATGCCAGGCAAACTTATAATCGTCCTGCTCCAAGATATACAGAATCTAGTTTAGTTAAAACCCTGGAAGAAGCCGGGATAGGAAGACCATCGACCTATGCTCCTACCATTTCAACTATTCAAAACAGGGGCTATGTTATCAAAGAAAACAGGGATGGAAAAACCCGTGATTTTGTAACGTTGACCTTAGCTAAAGACCAGATTACCAATAAAAAGCAGCAGGAAAACTACGGGGCAGAAAAATCAAAATTATTTCCGACCGATACTGCTATGGTCGTCAATGATTTTCTGGTCACTTATTTCCCAAATATTGTTGATTTCTCTTTTACTGCTAATGTTGAAAAAGAATTTGACGATATAGCAAGAGGTAAAAAAGAATGGGGAGGAATGATAGACTCATTCTATAAAGGTTTTCATGATAAAGTCACAGATACAACAAATATTGACCGCAAGGAAGTTTCAAATGGCAGGGAATTGGGAATTGACCCTGTTAGCGGCAAAATGGTTTCAGTTCGATTAGGAAAATTTGGTGCCTTTGCTCAATTAGGTGAGGCTGAAGAAGACAAAAAACCTGCGTACGCAAGTTTGAAAAAAGGTCAGCTTATGGAATCTATTTCACTAGCTGATGCGATGGAACTTTTCAAACTGCCACGTGAAGCTGGGATTTTTGAGGAGAAACCGATGACTGTAGCTATCGGAAAGTTTGGGCCTTATGTGAAGCATGACAGTAAGTTCTATTCTTTGGATAAGTTAGATGACCCAATGACAGTTTCTGAAGAAAGGGCAATTGCCATTATCGAAAACAAGAGAAAAGCAGAAAGCGAAAAATTAATAAAAGACTTTCCTGAAAATGCAGAAGTCAAAGTTTTAAATGGCAGATACGGTCCATACATTGCGGTAGGCAAGAAAAATGTAAAAATTCCCAAAGGTAAAGAACCTAAAGATGTTACTTTGGAAGAATGCTTAGTGTGGGCAGATGAAACACCAGATAAAAAACCAAAATTTGTTGCGAGAGGCAAAAAAAAATAATCTTGTGGACTGAAAATTTTGAAGAACTATTTAAATAATTTCGGATGCAACCTAATATTCCTGATTCAAGTCAAAAAAGAGTAGTGATAATTGGTGCAGGATTTGCAGGTTTAAATATTGCAGAAAAACTGTCTGGCAAAGAAGTTCAGATAGTTTTGATTGACAAGAACAATTATCACCAATTTCCTCCATTATTTTATCAGGTTGCTACTGCAGGACTAGAACCTAGTTCTATTTCGTTCCCTTTAAGAAAGGTTTTTCAGCATAAGAACAACGTTCATATCAGGGTTGCTATTGTACAAAATGTAAGTCCTTTAACTAATGAAGTTATTACAGATTTAGGAGCAATAAAATACGATTTTTTGGTCATTGCTACAGGTACTGACACTAATTTTTTTGGAAATAAGGACATTGAAAAATTTGCTATTCCAATGAAATCTGTTTCTGAAGCGTTGTTTTTAAGAAACAGGATTTTATCAAATTTTGAGAGTGCGCTGTCGTGTTCTACTGAAGAAGAAAGACTGGGACTGTTGAATATTGTGGTTGCAGGTGGAGGACCAACAGGTGTAGAAATATCTGGAACCCTTGCAGACATGAGGAGAACTGTTCTTCCAAAAGATTTTCCTGAACTTGATTTCAAGAAAATGAATATTGTGTTGATGGAAGGTTCACCTAAAGTGCTTGGATCAATGTCTGAACAAGCTGCTGCAAAAGGAAAGGAATACCTTGAAAAACTGGGTGTGACTGTCAGGCTTAATACACGGGTAAAAGATTATGACGGACAGTATGTTACCCTTGATAACGAAGAAAGAATAAGGACTAATACTCTGGTTTGGGCCACCGGTGTAAAAGGGAATGTTTTACAAGGAATAGATCCGGCTGTAATAATCAAAGGGAGGATCAAGGTAGACCAGTACAACAAGGTTGAAAGTTATTCTAATATTTACGCCATAGGGGATGTAAGTACGATGTCAGTTGAGAAATTCCCTAATGGACATCCACAACTAGCTCAGGTAGCTATACAGCAAGGCAAAAACCTGGCAAAAAATATATTGTCTACTTTAAATGATAAAGAAATTAAACCTTTTAAATATTTGGATCTAGGCAGCATGGCAACTGTTGGCAGAAATCTGGCTGTAGTTGATTTACCATTTTTTAAATTTCAAGGCTTCTTTGCGTGGGTTACATGGATGTTTGTTCATTTATTTTCGTTATTAGGAACAAAAAATAAATTATTTACATTCATTAACTGGGTTTGGAATTATTTTACCTACGATCAATATTTAAGATTGATTATAAAACCAAGAAGAAATCCCTCTGAAATTCAATAATGCTTTCAGCAGTAGTTATTACAAATAATGCAAAAGACACTATTGGACTTTGCATAGATGCACTGCTGAAAGTTAGTTCTGATATTATTGTAATTGATTCAGGCAGTGATGATGGAACCAAAGAAATCTGTTACTCAAAAAATATCCGATATTTCTTCAAAAGTTGGGAAGGTTATTCAGCCAATAAAAATTATGGCAATGATTTGGCTATACACGATTATATACTGTCAATAGATTCAGACGAAATACTATCTGACGAATTGATAAAATCTATAAAACTGGAGTTCAGCAATATGCCAAGTGCTGATGCATACAATATTAATTTCATCACCAACTTTTGTGGAAAATGGATTAAATATGGAGGCTGGAACCCAGAATGGCACATCAGGATTTTTAACAGGAAACTAATTAAATGGGAATTACTTGATGTCCATGAAGTTCTTTCAATCAAATCAACCTATAAGGTTAAAAAGCTTACTGGTAAAGTGTTACACTACTCCTATCCTACTATTCAGTCACATTTAAATAAAATAGAGAAATACACTGATCTATTTGCTGAAAGATCTCTAAAAGCAGGGAAAAATGCTGGTAGATTTAAAAAACACATGAGTGCAGGATTTACTTTCCTTTCTAATTATATAATCAAATTAGGTTTTTTAGATGGGTATTATGGCTTTGTGGTTGCCAGGAATAATGCCCTTTACTCCTATTTAAAATATAAAAAACTATCTGAAAAAAGATTTAAGAATTGAAGATCCTCGAAATAAATACAGAAAAAACCTGGCGTGGAGGGGAAAGACAAACTTTTTTTGCCTTAAAAGGATTTAAAGGTTTAGGTCACACGGTTGAACTTCTGGCAAGGGAATATTTTCCTTTAATAAAAAAATCAGAAGAACTTGAAATCAAAACTTATTCAGTAAAGAGTCATTTGGGAGTTGTTCCGTTTTTAATGAAATATGGCAAAAATTACGATATTCTTCATGTACAAACTGCCAGTTTACTCACCTTTGCCGTACTTACCAAACCTTTTCACAATTGTAAAGTAGTTTATACCCGCAGGTTGGATTTTGTTCCAAAAGGATGGCTTACACGCTGGAAATATAATCAGGCCGATTTAATAGTTGCTATTTCTACTCCGATTAAAACTATACTCGAAACTATTGGAGTAAAAAATATAGTATTGATTCCGGAATGCATAGAAGCCAAATCTCTTGATAAGAAAAGAGCATTAAAATTTTTGAAAGAAAACGGGTTTGAAGGAAAAAAAATTATTGGGACAACTTCTGCATTGGTTCAGCATAAAGATCCTCAAACACTTGTAAAAGCAATTGCATTGTTAGCAAACAGACGTTCTGACTTTATAATGCTTCATTTCGGGGATGGAGTTTTAAGAAACGAAGTGGAACAACTGATCGTCCAAAACAAGCTTTCAAGTGTGTATAAACTGGCCGGTTTTGTAGAAAATGTTGAAGACTTTTTTTCCATTTTTGATGTCTTCGTTATGAGCTCTGAAGAGGAAGGACTTGGCAGCAGTGTATTGGATGCATTTATTTACAAAGTACCTGTTGTAAGCACTAATGCGGGTGGATTGGCGGAATTGTTGGAAGGAAGGGGAACATTGGTAAATATTAAAGATCCGGTTTCACTTTGTGAGGCATTGGATACTGCTCTTGAGAATTCAAATCAAAGAGAATATTTAGTAAATGAAGCGTTTCGATATGCAAGTGATAATCTTACGATTGAGATGATACATAAACAATACACTGACAACTTTAAAAAATTAATAGAAGAAAAGGAACACAATTAAATGTTCCTTTTCTTCTAAAAAGTAATCTTTAATATTTACTATCAACGTTGCAAAGAAATGAGATCCAATCTGATTTCCACCCCATATTTCACGGCTTCTGGTATCAAGCACATTGCGGGCATTTAATCCAAAAGAAATATTTTCATGCACTTTATAAGATGCATGTGCATTGAAATGCCTTTTCCATTATTTTATCATTAATGGTAGCCTTTGTCACACCCTGTACCAACAACAAATAATAAAATTTTCATAGAAAAAATATGGTTATTAACAAAAGTGGTTATTGTCCTATAATTCGTTTAGAAACAAAATGTTTCGATATGTATTCATTATCCGAAATAGAAAAAAATAGGAATACTTTAAAAAATGAATTCCAAAAAAAATAAAATTATTGTAAGTTAAGTATGCTTAAAACAAATCAAATAGACTGAAACTTTTTCTTAAAGCTCCCAATAAACTCGCTTAGTAAATTACCTTCATCTTTATTCAGTCCTTCACTAACTTGAGAAATATCGTCTAATATTCTTAATAAAAAGGGATATTCCGAATCATTTCCATGTTGTTTGCACACCTCTAAGGTGTTCATAAAACTTTGGGCTATGCTTATATTTTTTGCTTTTGAATCGAAATACTTCTGGATGTCTAATTTAATAGAATGACCTTCAATTACTTTAGAAATCACCTCTTCTTCTTTCTGAGTTATTTTACCATCAGCAATTACTACAGCATAAATCAGCTCTGCAAATGCATCGTATATTTTCTCCTTACTTAACATGTGTAAATATTGACCCTAAAAATACAATACATGCCTTACTTGCCCTAATTATGGCACAAGTAATTTAAGGCTGGCAGACAATACTTTAATATCCAATTGTTTACCAAATATCATTGGTTCCCCATCTAAATGTGCTACACCTTCCTGTTCTCTTGTCACTGTAAACTCTTTAGCCTGAATAGTTTGAAGATATTTACTTTGCTTAATGGTCTTATTAAAAAGTCTGAAACCAATGCTCAAAACATCCATCACTTTGAATGGTTTCATGAGGCATATATCTAACATTCCATCCTTAATATCAGCATCAGGTGCGATATAAGCATTATTTCCATATTGGGAAGAATTGGCAAAACTTAATAAAAATGCATCTGAAACTATCTCTTTACCGCCATAATTTATCTTGTATTTCTGCGATTGGTAATTTTTAAACTCAGTTAAAGTCTGAACTACATAGGTTTTGAATCCTCTACCTGTTGACTCGGCAAACAACTTCCCTATATGAGCATCAAAGCCAACTCCTGCCATGTTTATAAATGGTTTACCATTCACTGTGCAAGTATCAATTTTAACAATTTTAGCAGTATTGATTTGTAAAATAGCCTTTTCAATGTTCATGTTAATTCCCATGTGCCTTGCTAAACCATTTCCTGAACCCATTGGCAAAATACCCATACAGGCCTCAGTATTGATCAACTGACTGGCTACTTCATTCAAAGTACCATCACCACCAACAGCTATATAATAATCAAAACCTGGTTGAGCTGCCAATTCCCGTGCGTGTCCTGGAGCTTTAGTAAAAGTAATAGTGATATCAAATTGATTTTTATCTAGGGTATTCTCAATTAATGCAGGTATTTTATCCTTGTTTTTACCGCCTGAAATTGGATTTATTATAAATAAGACTTTCTTCTTAGCCATTGTGAATGATTGATAAACCTCAAATATAGGTGTACTATAGGGTGAAATATATTACCTGAATTTTATTATTATATTAAGATTTCAAATGCTATTGCCAGCAAAGCGCCTAAAACCTTTGCATTAGAAGCAGCAAATCTTAATTCATGCCTAGGACTGGATTCAAAGAATATAATAGTAGAAATATGCATAAAGTTGCCAGCAATAATAGCAAATACGATGGTGAGCACATTTGGGGTCATCCAGTCAAGTAAATAGGCATAATTTCCAAAAATCATCCCCAATGGGCTTAATAAAGCATACATAACAAAGATATTGAACCGGACCAGTTTGCTCGATTTATATTCCCTTAGAACAGATAATAATGCAAATGCTTCTGGAATCTTGTGAAGGATCATTCCTACTAAAAGAGAATCATTGTCATGCATTGCGTTGTGCGCATGCAATGGATGAACTAACATATTTCCTTCTAAAAAGGCATGTATAGAAATCGAAACAACCAATGACATAGGTAATATCTTCCCTGAATGATGATGGTGCAAGTGGCCATGCTCCACTCCTTTTGCAAAAAATGAAATGATAAGTTGTATAAAAAACCCAAGTAAGATATAAGCACCGACAACTTTTGGATTTGGTGAATTGACATATATTTCAGGTAAAATATGTAAAAGAGTTATAGAAAAAAGATAAGCTCCACTAAATGAAAGAATTATACCAAAAAATTTATCATTGTTCTTTGGCAGATACGAAAATAATACCCAGGGAGAAAGTGTAAAAAGAAATAATAACAAGAAATTGAGCCACATTATTCTTTAATCATTTTGGTAATGTAAATCATCCTTTCCGAATTAATTGGATCGAATTTATTGAGGTTGTAATCTCCAAAAGTATTTAAAATCTGCAATCCTACCTGTTTAAACATATTCTCAAAATCAGTACAATTGTAAAGCCTTACTTTTTCTGAAAAATTTAGAGTTTCAGTGCCTTTTATTATTTCTATCTTCTTTATAATATACCCGTTAGCAACTGTTTTGCGAATTTTAAAATATCCTCCCGAAAATTCTTTTGTATCTGAATAATTTAAGTCAGTTGGGATTTTTTGTCCATTTAAATAATCAATAATAAAAATCCCATCCTGTTTCAGCATGTATTTTACTGATTCTAAGACTTTTACATTCTCATCTTCCACATCAAAATATCCAAAACTGGTAAACAGATTTACTATTAAGTTATATTTTGAATTTAAAGGAACACGCATGTCCTGTTCCAGAAATCTTAAAGAATTGTTTTGAAATGTTTTAGCGTAGGCTATACTTCTTTCAGATAAATCGAGGCCAGTCACATTATATCCCTTTTTATTGAGATAGATAGAATGCCTTCCCTTTCCACAAGCCAGATCAAGAATTTTGGCTTCTTTAGATAAATTTAAATAAATCAGTAAATTATCAAGAAACAATCCTGCTTCTTCTTCATTACGTTTTGCATATAATAAATCGTAATAAGGAGATTCAAACCATTCTTCAAACCACTCTTTTCTGGGACCTGCCATTATTCATCCTAAACATTACAAAGATGCAACAACGTTTCATTTAAAAATAGTTTAAGATCGTATTTGTGATTTCTAAGTATATTTAAAAAATATTTTGGTGAATTAGTTTAAAATCAATACTTTTGCAACTCTTTTTGAAACAGAACAATGGCAAATCACAAATCATCTCTTAAAAGAATCAGATCAAATGAAGCTAAAAGGCTTCGCAATAGATATCAGTTAGTTACTTCACGTACTTTTGTAAAAAGACTTTTAACTACTAAATCAAAAACAGATGGTACTGTATTATTGCCAAAAGTTTTTGCGATGCTTGATAAATTAGCGAAAAACAATATAATCCACAAGCACAACGCTTCAAATCATAAATCTAAATTAGCAAAACACGTTAACGCGTTAGCATAATTAATTTAGACATAAGCTTTAAAAAGCCTTTCAGCTATGTCTGAAAGGCTTTTTTCATTTAAATTTCCTAAGACCTGATTTAATGGCAGTAAATAAACCTTCATTACCTAAAGGAACCAGAGATTTTGGTCCTGAAAAGATGCTAAAGCGTCTCCACATAATCGATACAATCAGAAAAGTATTTCAACTACACGGTTTCCTTCCCATTGAAACCCCTGCTTTGGAAAATCTCTCCGTATTATCCGGGAAATATGGAGATGAAGGTGATCAATTAATGTTTAAAATTCTGAACTCAGGTAACTTTTTAGATAATGTTAATTCTGATGGCCTCGACTATAAGAAACTAACTCCACAAATTGCAGAAAAGGCATTGAAATATGACTTAACTGTTCCATTTGCCCGCTTCGTGGCTATGAACCGGAATGATTTACAATTTCCATTTAAAAGATATCAGATTCAACCGGTTTGGAGAGCAGACAGGCCACAAAAAGGGCGCTACAGAGAATTTTATCAGTGTGA
>JACMRH010000291.1 GCA_014376535.1 Cytophagales bacterium
GCCATGCAAATTAGAAATCCTTTTTGAGCATTTCTGGTAATCAATTGATGCAAATACCAGGCGATTCCTGCAATAGCAATGAGGCGGAACATGGTCAGGATAATTTTTCCGTAGTTGGATCCTAGTTCAACTCCAAAAGCCATTCCAGGATTTAAAGTATAATGTAATTTGAATACATCACCAAAGACATGAATTTCGCCCATCATGCCCATATCCATATTATAATGGACCAAAAGTTTCACTGTTTGATCCAAAACAATAATTGCAAAACTTATCAAATAAAACTTAAAGTAATTCATAGCCTATACAGCCGCAAATTAAGGCATTTTTCAAAGCATTTCATTCAGTAAATCAATAAAATGCTTCCATTCATTTTCCTCATTATACAAAGGACAAAATGAAAATCTCATGATGCCAGGTTCTCTCCAATCTACCAATATGTTTTGCTCTTTTAATTTTGTCACAAGACTCTTATCCTGATTTAAAACCTGGATTGAGATCATGTTTCCTGCCTGTTTTTCTGGAGTCAATATTTTGATTTTGTTCGATTGCCTAAACTTATCGAAAGCATAAATGGTCTGCTTTTTGCTCTTTGCAGATAATAAATGAATGTCTTCAGAAAGGAAAATTTCTAATGATGCTCTCAATGCAGACAAACTCAAAACATTGGCATTACTATGCAACCAGGCATCGGCATTGTTTACAGGATCAAAAGATATTCCAGTCTGAAACCGGGTTTCTTCTTTGTGTCCCCACCAGCCTCCTAGTATAGTTGTTAGTTGTGAGTTGTGGGTTGCGAGTTGTTCTTCAATTTTGGATTGCGGAAAGTTTTTTTCGTGAACAAAATAACCTCCGGTAGCTCCCGGGCCTGCATTCAGGTATTTGTACGAACACCAAACAGCAAAATCTACTCCCCAGGTGTGAAGTTTTAAGGGAATATTTCCAATGGCGTGGGCAAGGTCTACCCCAACTTTGATATTGTACTTTGCTGCACAGTTAGAAATTAGTTCAAGGTTTAAAACCTGTCCGCTTAAGAAATTGACCACTGAGAGCCAGATAATTGATAATTCGTTTTTGTGCTTTTCTATTTGTTCAATGATATAATCAGTATCAAAACAATAATTTTCATTGTGTTCCAAAAAGACGATCGCGTCTTCTATTTGATAACCATGAAATTGTACCTGGGTTTGCATTGCAAAATTGTCTGATGAAAACCCGATGTCTTCTGTGAGGATTTTATATTTCTCTTTCGTGGGATTATAAAATGAAGCAAAAAGGTTATGAATGTTTGATGTAAGCGAACCATTTGCATTTACCTCTGATTCCTTTGCTCCACAAAGTTCGGCCAAACCTTTTTTAACTGTGTGGTGGTAACTGAACCATGGATCTGGTGACTCAAAATGCCCCTCAACACCATATAATGCCCATTTTTCAAGCTCAGCATTGATTTTAAGCCGTGTAATTTCAGGCTGCAAACCCAATGAATGTCCACAAAAGTAGTGTATGGGAACGTTGTTATTTAAAGGTTTGAGAAACATAATGCCAATGTAAGCTTCCCTGTGATTTAGTACAAACTCATGGACTGCTAAAACGTAATTTACTTTAAGAAACAGCTTATGAAATCAGTCAGTTATATCAAATACCCGTTTGTGTTTTTATTTATATTCATTTCTGGTGCACTATTTAGTCAGCCAGTGAACCAAACGGGCTTCGAGAATTTTTCTGACGAAACCGTTTTTAATAAGACCGCATTGAAATCAGAAGGATTTAATGTTCCATGGGTAGATGGTTTTGACAAAGACAGGGCTAAAGTAGATAGCGATTATTTTCATTCAGGCAATAATTCTTTACGTGTCAGCTTTCCTAAGGGCGGTTTTGGTTCGTTAGAAACGGGTGTACAGGCACCATTAAAAGTAAAACCTCAAAGTCAATATTATGTCTCCTACTGGTTAAGGTTCAGTGATGATTTCAGTTTTGGCTCAGTCAGTGAAGAAGGAAAACTGCCAGGCCTCGCTGGTGGAGATAATTGTAATGCCTGCGTTAAATGCAATGGCAATAATGGTTTCAGCGCCAGATTAATGTGGAAAAAGGATGGCAAAGCTTATTTGAACCTGCACGAAATGCATAAAAACAATCTTTGTGGAGAAGATTATCCCTTAAAAACTTCAAATGGAAAACATGTTTATTTTCAAAGAGGAAAATGGCACAATGTAATAGAAAGGGTAAAGGTGAACAGTGGAGTAAATTATGATGGTGAGGTTGAAGTCTGGATTGATGGTAAACCTGCCCTTTCTGTGGCAGGGATCAAGTTTGTTTCAAATGGCACTAAAGTGGACAATCTCTATTTTTCTACTTTCCATGGAGGAACTTCTGCTGCCTGGTCACCTGAAAATGACTGTAATATCTGGTTTGATGATATTATGATTACCACAAACTATGCAGACATTTTTGCTCCATTGTCAGTTATCCCCTCGCAGGCAAACGATTCCTTGATTATTGGTCCAAGACCTATTATGGCAAATAGTTTCATTTCTATCCTGTCTCAGAAAAATCAAAATTTAAAAACAATTGAACTGCTTGATACAGCCAGTAAGACCATTTCTAAAGGTGATATTGATTCCAAGTCCCGGTTTTTTATACCCAACACCACCAGGGGAATTTACTTCCTGAAGATTTACAATGGAATGGATGTTACTGTAAGAAAAATTTACATTGAATAGTTACCATGTAAGATTGGAGGTTCAAACATTTAAACTTTAACAATCAACGATTGTCAAGGCCGTTGGCCGTTGACAACGTAGCAGCTTTAAACGTTGTCAACGGCTTTAGTCTTGACAACTGTTCAACGATTATAACTTTTAATAAAACTTAATTCCCCAACCAGCAAAACTATCTTCCTCCTCAGGTTTTTCAAACCCGTTCACATAAGTTATTCTTTCAGTTGAAATTCCCGATTTTGAAAGTTCTGGTTGGATTGAAGCTTTCATTTTTTCAAATGCAGAAAGGCCGTCAGCTGGTGGATTATTGCTTACTCCGGATGGAAATAGAATAAACTCGGCTTTCCATTCAGGGTGCGACAGGAATATTTTTGATAGTCTTTTGCATTCCAGTGCAGTTCCTGGCAATGTTTGGTAGGAAGTGCTGTCAAAAAGAGCTTTGTTACCGTAATAAAGCTTGTTTTTCTGCAAAAGTTCCAAAACTATTTCAGGTTCTTCTTTCTGGGTCCTGGTTAAATTTATGGCGTCATAAGTGCCCGACCAATAGAACTTATCCTTCCCCGAAACTACTGCGACATCATAGACCTTTCCGGTCGGTAATACTGCTGAAATCTTTCCGTCTTTTTCAATTTTAGTTATCGATATAGGAGCCCCGGTTTTGTTGTCTGAGATCTGAATAAAGCCTATTGGACCGGTGTTTGGACCAACATTAATCTTTGATGAAATAACAATCACCTTATCAGGATGAAATCTTTCAGGTAATTTTGCTCTGAACAATGTTAAATATCCATCAACTTTGGTCGAGTATAAAATTGCCTCTGCCTGAGAAGGAATATCTGCATATACTTCATCAGCAGGTGTATTTAAAAATTCCATATTCACAGGGTCAGACCACTTATCGCCTTGTTTTTTCATTTGGTAGATATCATACCCACCTTTTCCACCGGTTTTGGTTGAACTGAAAGTCAATGAATTCCCATCTTTACTAATCCTCGGGTACAAGATGTGTCCGCTCATAGGTATTTGAACGGCAGGTTGATAGAAATCCTGTCCTTTCCCCTCTGACATAAATAATTTACAATCCTGACAACCAGAATTAGCCATAGTAGCGCAGCGTAAGAAGTAAAGTGTTTTTCCATCTGCGGAAAGTGAAGGATAACCATCAGAACCTGTACTATTGACTGGTTTGCCAAGATTCTGAGCAGTGGCCCATTTTCCACCTTTTTTTTCAGTTACCCATATATCAAAACCTCCAACCCCGCCAGTTTTTCTGCTTGTGAAATATATTTTGTTGCCATCAGCACTTATACAATGAGCGCCATACTGGTTCAATGTGCCAGACTTGTTTACAGCCGTAACATCTTCACTGCTTCCCCAATTGTCTAAGCCTTTTGAAGTGGTGATTTTCATGTCAACAGAATTTCCTTCCGTCACATAATAATCTGAGCAATAGATCATAGTTAACCCGTTGGCTGATAAAGAAGGGGCATAATGATTGTAATTGGGCACATTAATTTGTCTGGGTAATTTAAGACGGACCGGTTGTGCAATAATTGATATTGCTACCAATGCCTGCAAAATGAATATTGAAAAATAGCGTTTCATAAAATTTATTTATCTAAATCTAATTATTCTTTGGGACTATTTTAATTATCCAGCCTCTATCAGGTGGATTTATAGGAATCTCGAAAGGTTCTTTTCCTTCAAATTTTTGTACATATTTCTCCCAATGCATATCCCTAAAAATCTTGACTGGAATGATTTCAGCTTTAAAGAAAAATATTAACGCAAACCCGGTTAAAGCGGTATATTGTAAGTACTTTTTATTTTCAATGAAATAGAATAATGCCCAAAATAGAGCTACAGAAGAAATATAAAAATACCTGTCAGTAGAGATAGGATCAACCATTTCGGGATTGTTCCGGTATCCATAAATGGTAGAGAGGAACATCAGCAAAATGGCAGAAAGGAATACAAATGGTGTTATTTTTTTTGTTTTTAGATAATACCTGAATGACAGCAGGGTTGAAATAAACACAATTACTAAAAACATAACACCCAGGAAGATTGTCAAACTTGATTTAACATAAATGAAATCTTTTATTGTAGTGAGAAGAGCGAATTGCTGATAGAATATTTGTGAAGATGCCTGAACAAGATGAAGAAAACTTATTTTCCCCGCACTTCGCTCCAAAGGAAAAAATAGGATCAAGGCCAATTGAAGAAAAGCTGCAAATGTGTAAGTATAAAAGGGAAACTTCAAATGTGGCTGCTCTTTAAATTCATCCCTCATGTAATAGTAACTGACTACAACTATGGGATAAAATATGGTCGAGAAAGGGCCTGTTAAGCCAATTATTAAAACGATGCAGGCATCAAAAACAGAACAGGCTTTAGAATGACTTTTATAACATAACGGAATAAGCAAAACCAGTGCAAGTGACCACTGCTGGTTTGTAATATTCATAAATACTTCATTGTGAACAGGAAGCAGTGTCAAGGCAAAAACCATTAGCAAGGCTGTAATTTTATTATCCGGCCCACGAAACCAAATATAAACGACTGTTAAAAGAAAGGTTGTAAGAGATAATATGTTGTAAAATAAAGGAATATAAAGAATGGGCACCAGATAATGTCCTATGATACTAATGGTTCTTGGGAAAACGTGTACATACTCTGCATAAGGTATAAAAAAGCTTAGAAACCCATATTTGTAACTTTCCAGAAAAAAGATTTCTCCGTCTTCCATCCAAAACTGGGCATTGATCAGGGCATCGGGCCTTCTGTGATGTAATGCTAATAAGGTTACTACCAATGCAAGCAACAGCAAAGGTATTTTGTTCCGGATTAATGAATCTACTAAAGCCTTCATTTCAAATCATCAGTAATAAAAGTGTTTAAATTTACATCAGGAATTTAAACATCTAAACAATGCAAGCTGAAAAAATACGCTGCCCATGGTGCCTCTCATTTGATGATTACATCCGCTATCATGATGAAGAATGGGGCGTTCCTGTTCACGATGATACAAAGCATTTTGAATTTTTGATCCTCGAAGGAGCACAGGCAGGTTTAAGCTGGGCTACTGTTTTGAAAAAAAGAGAAGGTTACAGGAAAGCATTTGCTGACTTTGACCCACATAAAGTTTCGCTTTTTACGGAAGGTAGGGTGGAAGAACTCATGTTAGACGCCGGAATAGTCAGGAACCGTTTAAAAATCAAATCTGTAATTAAAAATGCACAGTTGTTCATTAAAATCCAGGAAGAATTTGGAAGTTTTGACAAGTTTATCTGGGGTTTTGTAAATCATAAAACCATCAAAAATTCATTGAAAAGCCTGGCTGATGCTAAAGCAACTTCCAAAGAGTCAGACGCATTAAGTAAAGAATTAATAAAAAGAGGTTTTAAGTTTACTGGGAGTACGGTTATGTACGCCCACATGCA
>JACMRH010000292.1 GCA_014376535.1 Cytophagales bacterium
AAAGATGGAACTGGGAGGCTTGCCAAGCATCCAGTAGAAATATTATGGGAGGCATTACTGAAATAAGTCATACTTTGAGGTAGTTGTGACGGCATTCCTCCGAGGGCCACCGTCACTAAATTAAGAACCGAATAATTTTAAAAGACAAGGATCGAGAACTAAGAGATTAAATTATAAGTTATTAAAAAGAAGTATTAATTACTAAAATATGTCCACAGAACACATAAAATGTTTGATAATTGGCTCAGGGCCAGCAGGTTTTACAGCAGCAATCTATGCCGCGCGTGCAGGTTTAAATCCTGTTATGTATACTGGCCCGCAACCTGGCGGACAATTAACCATCACCAATGACGTTGAAAACTATCCTGGCTATCCTGAAGGTATAAATGGCCCGCAAATGATGCAGGATTTTCAGAAACAAGCTGAGCGTTTCGGAACAAGTGTTCGATATGGCATGGCAACCAAAGTCTTTTTTACAGAAGATGAGAAGAAAGTAATCATTGACGAAACTCATGAACTTATTGCAGACACAGTGATAATTGCAACCGGTGCTGCTGCCAGATGGCTGGGCCTTGAATCAGAAGCAAGATTAAATGGAAGCGGTGTTTCTGCTTGTGCAGTTTGTGATGGCTTTTTCTACAAAGGTTTAGATGTTGCAATTGTGGGCGCTGGAGATACTGCCTGTGAAGAAGCCTCGTATCTCTCAAAACTATGTAACAAAGTTTACATGATCGTGAGAAGAGAAGAAATGCGAGCTTCTAAAATTATGCAAAAACGTGTGTTGAATTCTCCAAATATTGAAGTTATCTGGAATTCGATGACGGATGAAATTTTAGGAAAAACAGAAGTTGAGGGAGTAAGATTGAAAAATGCCAATACAGGAGAGTTAACAGAAATTAAAGTACAGGGTTTCTTCGTCGCAATTGGTCACAAACCAAATACAGAAATATTTAAAGATATCCTGGATTTGGATGAAAATGCTTATATCATTACAGAAAAAGGATCTTCAAGGACAAATATTCCAGGGGTTTTTGCCTGCGGCGACGCACAGGACCATGTTTACCGACAAGCAGTTACTGCAGCTGGAACGGGTTGTATGGCGGCTTTGGATGCTGAAAGGTATCTGGCTGAAATAGAGGTAGAAGCATAACCTATTTATAAATTACGATTTTACTCTTACGATTGCTGAGATAAAACTTAACCAATCGTAAATCTTTCTATTTCAGGCAGTCTGGAATCTTAGCGTTTCAATCGTACTTCATAAATATTAAATCGTAAATCTAATCTGTATATTCGCAGTCTGTTTTTGTTATAATGCAACTTCGATACATCATATTTCTATTGTTGTTAGCCTTTTGCGCAACTTTTTCTTCAGCTCAAAGCAAAAAGAAAAAGAAGTCAAAATCCTATTCTGCTGCGCAAAAGAAAAAATATGCAGCCAATAAAAAAGCAGCAGCAAAAAATGTTAAAGCGGCAAAAATCACAAAAACAACCAAACCTGTTGTTGCTACCCCTCCAAAAGACTTTCTTCAGATTAAAACTCCTAAGCTTCAGTATACAGCGCCGGATACAACTACGATTATAGAAGAAGAAATTGAAGGTGGAGAAGAAGGTTCTGATGCTGAAAAATCCATTTTTAGCCCTGAGAAAAAACCAACTATCGTTAGTGAAGATACAAGTGACCTGGCAGATGGAGAATTGAGTATTGTAGAGGTTGATGAAGAGGTAAAATTCAATGACAGTACCTGGGTGAAGATTGCTGAGTACTATTCTATATGGGATTCAAAAGCAGTAAATCCTTATAGGATTGATGCCACAAAGTTTAAGGATACAGTCAACTTAAGCCTTTTTGACTCAGCTAAAGGGCGCAAATGGCATCCTCCGTTGAGAAATTCAATAATAAATTCAGATTTTGGTTTGCGCTGGTCAAGGTTTCATTATGGTGTTGATCTTGATCTAAATGTAGGAGATTCAGTATTTGCCACTTTTGATGGGGTAGTAAGGATTTCGAAATTCGACAAAAATGGATATGGAAATTATGTACTACTAAGACATTACAATAGTTTGGAAACTCTTTATGGGCACATGACCAAGCAAAATGTAAGTGCCGGTCAATATGTTAAATCAGGTGATTTAATTGGCTTTGGTGGCAGCACCGGTAGAAGCACTGGACCTCACTTACATTTTGAAGTAAGGTTTGAGGGGAATGCAATTGACCCTGAACATGTTTTCGATTTTGAAAAAAACCTGCTTTGGGATGATAAATGTAAAATCACTGCAAAGCAATTTAAATACCTGAAAGAGGCTAGAAAGGTTGTTTATCATCGTGTTAGGTCAGGAGATACCCTTTCTAAAATAGCAAGAAAATACAGAGTCCCAGTTACAAGAATCTGCAAGCTTAATAGAATTACAACCAGAACGGTATTAAGGGCAGGAAGGAAATTGAGGATTGGGTAAAAAATTATGAATTATGAGTGATGAATTATGAATGTTCTTTATAACTCATTAATTCGTTGACATCATCATTGGTTCCGGAAGATAAAACCAGCCTTCCTGAAAGGCATATTCGAAATTAGATTTATGAGTTATGAAGCCTTTAAAACATTCATAACTCATAATTTATAACTCATAACTATTTTTTATAATACCTCATCGCCTCAGGCATTTCTTTCTGAATAGCCGCAATTCGTTTATCATCAGCTGGGTGAGTTGATAAAAATTCTGGTGGTTTTTGTCCGCCTTGCGCTTTCATCCTTTGCCAGAAAGACACAGCAACATTAGGATCGTAACCAGCCATTGCCATAAATATCAACCCAATATGGTCAGCTTCCGATTCATGCAAGCGGCTGTACGGAAGCAGTACTCCCACTTGTGAACCTATTGCAAAACTTTGTAAAAAAAGTTGCTGAGTTAAAGCAGGTTTCTGCGCAAGAGCTACAGAAAGAGCTTGTCCGCCCGTTTGAACTGCTAATTCCTGGCTCATCCTTTCACCACCATGATTGGCAATCGCATGAGCAATTTCATGTCCTAAAACTACAGCTAAGCCTGTTTCATCTTGTACAACAGGTAATATTCCCGTGTAGACAACTACTTTTCCTCCAGGCATACACCATGCATTTACTGTAGGATCTTCCACAAGGTTAAATTCCCATTTGAAATTTGCCAGCTGTGAACTTAAGTTGTTCTGGGCCATATATTGCTCAACAGCCTTTTGAATGCGTTGGCCACAATTTTTAACCATGGTTGTTTTCTGGGCATCAGTTGACACTTTATTTTCTGATAAAAACTGCTGGTATTGTGTGTAACTAAGAGACTGCATTTCGCTGGCAGGAATAAAACTTAGTTGGTTTCTACCTGTAACTGCAACCTTAGAACAGGCCGATAATACAATTAAGATTGTAACAGGAAAAATAAATAATTTTCTCATTTTTGATTTTTTTTTTGAATGTTATCAAAATTAATGTACCATGGTTGAATTAGAATAATAGAATTATTCAACAACCATAAGTTTTGCAAAGCTTAACAATAAGGTTTTTTCGCCTTCTGTAGCAAAATTGATTTTTGCTTTTTTATCAGATCCACCATAATCAAGTGCAATCACTGTTCCTATTCCAAATTTTTGATGTTCTACTTTCACTCCAGGCTGTAACAAAGAAATGTCACTGGCCTGGAAATTGGGATTCGGAACGTAATTCGTTGAGTTCGTTTTTTGTAGGGTCCTTACTTTTAACAGATGAGCAGGAGTGGCACGGTCTACCAAAATGTTTTGCGTTATATCCCTCGGCGCCTGACTGAATTTTTTATCAAAACTCATAAAGTCCTTCCCAACATCGTCCAGGAACCTGCTTGGTTCACAAGGTTTTAACTTGCCAAATCTATATCTTGTAGTAGCGAAACTAAAAGTAAGTTTTTTCTCTGCGCGGGTAATTGCTACATAAAATAAGCGACGTTCTTCTTCCAGATCGGCCCTTGTTTCCATGCTCATTTGAGAGGGGAACAAATCTTCCTCCATTCCTACAATGTATACATTTCTGTATTCCAGACCTTTAGCCTGGTGTATCGTCATCATGCTTACCTTGTCATTGTCATCTTTGTCATTATCAGCATCTGTAAGCAATGCCACTTCCTGAATAAACGCTGCAAGACTTTTATCCTCTCTTTCAGGATCAACCGAAAATTCTTTGATTGCATTTAATAGCTCCTGTAAGTTTTCATACCTGGCTACACCTTCTATACTTTTGTCATCATACAACTCGCGTAAAATCCCGGAGGTTTTGGCTATATAAGTTGCTGCTTCAAAAGCATCTTTACCCTGAACCATTATTTCAAAGCTTCGGATAAGTGTTGCAAAACTGACAACCGTTTCCGCACTTCTTCCAGGAAGGATTTTGTCGAAATTTGATAAAACATCCCACAAAGAAGCTCCCTGGTCATTGGCAACTACAATTATTTTGGCAAAAGTCGTATCTCCAATTCCTCTTTTAGGATAGTTAATTATTCTTTTAAGTGCTTGTTCGTCATTATGGTTAATAGTAAAGCGTAAATAGGAGAGAAGGTCTTTGATCTCTTTTCTCTGGTAAAATGATAAACCCCCATAAATCCGATAAGGAATATTCATTCTCCTTAATGCCTCCTCCATTGACCTTGATTGAGAATTGGTCCGGTACAAAATGCAGAAATCTGAATTTCTCAAGGAACCATGCATCTTTTCCTGGAAAACAGAAGAAGCTACTAATCTTCCTTCTTCAGAATCCGAGGTGGCTTTGATCAATTCTATCAATGGCCCATCTTCATTTGCCGTGAAGACATTTTTGCGTAATTGAGCTTTGTTTTTAGCAATTACGCTATTAGCAGCATTCACAATTACTTGAGTGCTTCGATAATTTTGTTCCAGTTTAAAAACTTTGAGGTCAGAATAGTCCTTCTCAAAATTTAGAATGTTCTGAATATCAGCTCCACGGAAACCATAAATGCTTTGTGCATCGTCACCTACAACACAAATATTTTCAAATACAGCAGCAAGTTTTCTGGTAATAGAATACTGTGAAATATTAGTATCCTGAAACTCATCTACCATCACATATTTAAAACGGTGCTGGTATTTATGCAAAACATCTTCATGGGTTTTGAAGAGAACATGAGTATTGTACAATAAATCATCAAAGTCCATTGCCCCTGCTTTGAAGCAACGTTGCACGTATAAACTATAAATTTTACCCATCAATGGGCGCATCGAACTTTCATCGTCGGCCTTGATAAAAACATCCTGGACATATTCGTTTACAGATATTAGACGGTTCTTAGCACCTGAAATCCTGGATAAGACTCCTGAAGGCTTGTAAATTTTATCGTCCAGGTTTAATTCATCCAGAATAGTTTTAATGAGCGATTTACTATCATCAGTATCGTAGATCGTAAAATTGCTTGGATAGCCTATTTTCTCACACTCAGCCCTTAGAATACGTGAAAAAACGGAGTGAAAAGTACCCATCCAAAGGTTTCTTGCCTCATTTCCTACCACTTTTTCAATTCTGTTCCGCATTTCTTTTGCGGCCTTGTTTGTAAAGGTCAGGGACAATATGTTATATGGATCAACCCCTTTTTTGATCAGGTGGGCTATCCGGTATGTCAAAACCCTTGTTTTGCCCGATCCGGCACCTGCAAGGATCATTACCGGGCCTTCTGTTTGAAGAACAGCTTCCCTCTGAGGCTCATTCAGTTCATCTAAATAACTCATTTTAATATTTACGATGTACGATTATTGATTTACAATTTAGTTGATTCAAGAAGTTTATTAATATCCTTTAAGTTTATAGAATCCAAAGATTTGTCTTAAAATACCTTTGAAAGAGTACGGGTTAGAAACGGACAATCGTACATTGTAAATACAAAATCCAAATTCAAGATTATGTGTTGAAAACAAATCCACTTTCCACTTCATTTTCCACGAAATCAACCTGGACGCCATAAAGATACATGACGTGTTTCTTTTCAATATAAACAGGAATATTATCTATCTCGTATTCATCGTCTCCTGCCTTTTTTGTATCAAATCCGATGATAAAGCTTGTTCCTGCGCAGCCGGATCCTTTCATGCCTATGCGTAAACCATAATCAGATGGAATATTTTTTCTTTCAAAAATATATTTGATTTGAGAAATGGCCTGGGTACTAATTTTTAAGGGAATCTCTTTAAACATGGCTGGGGCCAACCATGCAAATATACACTAGACGTAACAAGAAAAAAATACCGCCCCGGCATTCATTGCTATCGGGGCGAAATACAAAACTTATTTTTTAACTGGGGCTTTTGCCTCTGGTTTTGTGGCAGTTTTTTCAACTGGTTTCTGAACTGGTTTTGTAACAGTTTTCTCAACAGGCTTAACAATAGTTTTCTCAACTGTTTTTACCACTGGTTTTGCTACAACCTTCGCAGCTGTTTTTGAAGCAGATTTCGTTTTTTTAGCTGCCGCTTTCTCAGTCTTTTTCATGCTTTTGATAATCTTTCCAGATATCTTTTTTGCACTGTTTTCTACGGTCTTGTCTAGTTTTTTATCTGCACCGGGACTTATTGCTTTTAAAGCTTCTTTGATCTTATCTGCCACTTTCTGGAATAGATCTTGTTTTAGTTTCTTGTTACCCATAATACTTACTATTGATGAATTACAAAAGAAGCGATATCTTGGATTACTTCAATATTAACATTATGTTACGTAATTGTTAATAAAAATTCCAATTATCATTAATCATTATTCTATAACTAATTATTAATCAGTTTTATGCGCCTTTACGTAAGGTGTAAAAAATGTATATTATTTTCGATTGATTAATTATACATAAGTAAAGAATATCATTTTTAAAGTTCTTTCTTTCATTTCATAGCTCTTATCATTTCTCTTTTACCTAAAGGCCCTGCAATTTTTTCAACCTTAAAACCTACAGATTTCAGGTTTCTATTAAACTCTCCCTGTGAGCAATAAGTACTTAATATTCCACCTGTAATCATAGAATCATAAATCTTTTTCAGAATAGAGATTTCCCAAACTTCAGCTTGCTTAGAAGGAGCAAATGCATCATAAAAAACAAGGTCATAATAGTCTTTCGGAAAAGCAACCAAATTGATATCACTATCGAATTTTTGGAGAATAAAATTTTCTGATAATATGACTGGTTCATTCCAATTTGCTCCATGTAAATCCAGAAGCTTTTTGCCGGTTTGCAGCTGTTCGTCGTAGTTCAATATAGAATAGACTTCCTTACCCAACGGGTATTTTTCTACAGTATCAAAAAAGATGGTTTTATTATAAGTTTCCGCAAATTGCCAGCTCAGCAATGCATTTAAGCCAGTTCCAAATCCAAATTCAAAAATTTTGATTCGATCCTTAGTGCTTGCAACCAACTCCAAACCATATTTAATATAAACATGTAAAGATTCTGCTATAGCTCCTTTCCTGGAATGATAAGTTTCATCCATCTCAGGAATAAAAATAGTGAAGGAGTTGTCATCGGTGAGAATAATTTGATGTGTCAAGTTTTAGGCTTAAAATTGTATTTTAAGACCTATAAGGTTTTAAAAACCTTATAGGTCTATCGTAACTGTTATGTCAAGCAGCAAACAAAAGTACTTCGAAAGTTTTCAAAGCGAAAAGATATATCATATTTATAACCATGCTGTTGGAAACGAAAATCTTTTTCGAACCAGAGAAAACTATATCTACTTCCTTAAAAAATATAGCCAATATATTCATCCTGTATGTAAAACCTTTTCTTATTGCCTTATGCCAAACCATTTTCATTTTCTGATTGAAATCAGAAGCTGTGAAGAATTATATAACCATTTTTTAATTCTCAAGCCTGAGAACTACATAGTAAAACCAGAAGAGTTCAATGCGCCTGATTTCGTGATGCAGCAATTCAGTAATTTATTTAATGGCTACGCCAAAGCATATAATAAGGCATTTAAAAGACGCGGGGCCTTGTTCAACGATTACTTAAGAAGGAAATTAGTTGATCAGGACCGGTACTATTCTATCCTTGTCTATTACATACATGCTAACCCGGTACACCACAAATTTTGTAAAAACATCAGTGAATGGGAGTTTAGTTCTTTTGAATCTTTACTTTCAGGTAAACTAACAAAACTTGAAAGAGAGCAAACCATTCAATGGTTTGGGAATAATAAAGACTTTGCTGATTATCATAAAAATCAATTGCCAGCTTGGAAATCCGAAGAAATGACTGAATTAGAATTCCAGTAGCCGCCAAAGACCTATAAGGTTTTTAAAACCTTATAGGTCTAATTAATAATTTTAGATTGGCATATATTAGAAATATTGCTTAAAATTGAATTTATAATCATTCAAACTCTATTAAACATCTCTTTGATTAATACTTATCATGCAAATTTTTAAGAAGACAGTTGTTGTGGTTGCAACAATTTTATTAAACCAAATCATTTCTAATGCTCAAAATTGGGTCTTACCTTCAGGTGCAGTTACTGATGCAGCTCCAAATAATTTAATTGGAATTCAGGGAGCCGGAGATAAACCTTTGAGAATAAGTGCTGATAATGGTAGCCAGATTCAGTTTTTTACTGGAGTTACACCTTTAAAACGAATGGAAATTGATCAAAGAGGAACTCTTTCTATAGGCAGTAATGTGGGTACAGGGTTTACATCTCAAAACTTATTTATCTCCACACTTGGAGGTGGTACAGGTTATCAGGGCGGATGGACTAAAAATGCTGCTATTACCATAAACACACAATTGCCTAATACTCAATTATCGATTGGTTGTGGAGGAGGAGTAGGATCCTTTTACATAGGTAATAGATCTGGCAGAACGGATGGATCTGAACCAATAATGCATTTAAGTTTAGAAACTAATACTTCAGTTAGAGGTTTCCTAAGTGCGGATAAAACTCTTTCTGTAGGAGGTCCTAATTCGGCACCATTTAAGGATTACAAATTTGCTGTTAATGGCAAATCTAACCTGGTAGGTAATGTATCAATAGGAGTTATTGATACATTAGCACCTTCACAATTATTAAATATTGCAAGTATAGGTGGTGACCAATTTATTCAATTTGTGAGAAAACCTGATGGAACACAATCTAGCTTTTCTGGAAAAAGTGGAATTATTTTATCAAATGGGGCTAAAATAACTCAATCTTCTTTTCCAAATTATGGTTCTGGATCTTTAGATATAGAAAATGGCACAGCCAAAATTGCCTTATTTGAAGGTACAGTTAACTTCGGTGGTTTGATTGGAGCAGGCAATACGGCCGGGAAATTCAATTTTAACGATTTAGCTTGGACCAATTCTTTAGTGGTTTCGGATTATGGAACTCCAGCACCTGGATCTTTTAAACAAATACCAACAGGTTTTAAATTTGCAGTAAACGGCAAATCAAACTTTCTTGACAATGTTGTGATAGGGAATACTGCAGATTTTACAAAAGGCTTTGATAAAAAGGGCTATAAGCTTTTAGTTTCAGAGGGAATCATGTCAGAAAAATTTAAGTGCGCCATTAAGACTACAGATAACTGGGCAGATTTTGTTTTTGCACCTGATTACAAACTCATGAGCCTTGATTCTGTGGGTGAGTTTATAAATAAAAATAAACATTTGCCAGGGATACCTTCCGCCAAAGAAGTAGTAAAAAATGGTTTAGACCTTGCAGTGATGGATGCTACCTTACTCCAGAAAATAGAAGAACTTACTTTGTATGTTCTCGAACTGAAAAAGGAAAATGAAATAATGCGGAAAGAATTCCTTAAAAAATAATCTCTTCTCAAATGATAAAATATTTAAGTTGTATTAAAGCAAGGCATTTAATAGTCAATCTGTGTTTTGCGTTTCCAATAATTCTTTCTGCACAGCCTTTTGAAAGATTTTCGAGCATTGAAACCAGCGTTTTTAATGGGAGTTCAATAATAGCAGAGAAATACATTTTGATTTTGCCAGGATTCACTGTTGATGGCAATAGTAATGTTGACAAGTTTTATACTTATTCAATAGATACTTCTTCTTGTATGATAGGCAGTCATAAAAAATTTACATTTACACAAGGAGATTCAGGTATTGTAGAGGCTGATGCCGCTGGCAACGGCCGCTACAGTTGGGAAGGGCCTAAGAATTTTAAAGCTTCTGGCTTAAGTATAAAAGTTAGCATTAGGGATACAGGCCAGTTTCAGTATTTTGTTACCAACTCCCGTCATTGTTCTTTAAAACAAGATACTGTTGTTGTCCAGGTTAATTTACCATTTCCTGAAAAAGTAAAGAACGAAGACTTTGTGATCTATAATGCAGTTTCACCAAATGGAGATGGAAAGAACGAGGTGTTTGAAATAAACGGAATAGATCAGTTTCCCAATAACAAACTTCAAATTTTTAACCGTTGGGGCGACAAAGTTTACTCAGCAAATAATTATGACAACGATCATGTAGTATTTGATGGTAAAAACCTTCCGACAGGTACGTATTATTATATATTGGATAAAGGGAATGGTGATAAGCTTTTAAACGGTTATCTAATTTTAAGTAGGTGATATTACTTATTTATTATTTTAATAAATACAAGTCATTTTGCCTTTGTACTGAAATAGTTTTACTTTAGCATCAAATATTAACAAACGATTAACTATTTATTATGAAAAAACTAATACTTTCTTTAGGACTTGCTTCTTTGGCCTTGTCTGTTTCTGCTCAAGGGATTAAAGCTTCTGCGCCAGGATATGCTTGGGATGAATTCAATTCAAAAGCTGAGTTTGCAGAAGCAGGTTCAACTTACGGTATTTTCTTTTACAAAGATTCTTTAAATACTGCTGCGACTTATACTAAAAATAAAATTGATTATACAAATGGTAAAATCAGTATTGTTAAAACAAGAACTGGAAATGGTTTGTTAAGTTACACACTTTCTACACCTTACAATGCTTTCATCCCTACAGGATTTAGTTTTGGAAAAGGTAATACTATAGACATTTCTTCTAGCAAAACTGTTTCATTAAAATTGACTAATCAATCAGATAGTTCTTTGTATTTCCGCGTTGCGTTAAAAGACATAAATGGCAATATGATTGATTCAAAAGGGACTGAAGCACATCGTTCAGGTAACTGGTATATGGATGAACTAGGCTTTATCGTTTCACCTACAAATGATTTCTCTTATAATAGAGGCATAGAAGTTGCTGCTGGTGTAAAAGGCGCTGTAACTGGTGCTAAAGTGTCGGATTCAGTTTTTGTAACGGTAAATTTTGCTGGTGGTTATGCAACTAATTATAGCACCCATGTTGCAGATTCAGTGTCTTTCGATTTCACAAAAGTTTCTGAAGTTCAAATTACTGTTTTAAATCCTAACCAAGTTAGTACTGATGGGTATAACAGAAAAGATTTGAATGATATTAGCTATGCATTATCATTTGTTGGTATTGGTGACATTAGTGCTCTGGTGGCTGGTATTGAAAATGTCAATTCTTCATCTTCAGAAGAAACAGTTTCTGCTTATGATATGCTTGGTAACTTTGTTGGAACTGGTAAAATCAAAGAATTAGGTTTAGAAAGCGGTAAAGTTTATATCGTGAAATCCTCTTCTCAAACAAGAAAAATCGTAATGGCGAAGTAATTTTCTTCAACATTATTTTAAAAAGGCTTCCCGAAACGGAAGCCTTTTTTTTGTTTCTATATTTGTAATTAATGAAAACCAAAACAACCTATTTCTGCCAATCATGTGGTGCACAATCTCCGAAGTGGTTAGGTAAATGCCCCTCTTGCGGAGGATGGAACACTTTCGTGGAAGAGATTGTACAAAAGGAAAATAAAAACCAACCCCACTTTAAAAGTACAACCACACAACTCGCTGCCAAGCCCAGGCATATAAGTGAGATAAACTACGATGAACTTCCCAGGATTTCCACAAATGATGGGGAACTTGACAGGATTTTAGGTGGCGGAATAGTTCCTGGTTCTCTTATTTTGCTTGGAGGAGAACCTGGCATCGGCAAATCCACCCTGATGTTGCAGGTGGCGATGAAACTAAAAGATAAAAAAGTCTTGTATGTTTCAGGTGAAGAAAGTCAACAACAGGTAAAAATGCGGGCTGAAAGGGTAGGAGATATAGTTTCAGATTGTTACATACTCACAGAAACTTCCACTCAAAATATTTTTAAACAGGCAGAAATGCTGGAACCGGAAGTGGTTATTATTGATTCCATCCAGACATTGTACTCAGCACATATAGAATCTGCAGCTGGAAGCATTTCCCAGGTACGTGAATGTACTGCCGAACTTATTAAATATGCCAAAGAAACAGGCACACCGGTTTTCCTTATTGGTCATATTACCAAGGAAGGCACCATTGCAGGTCCTAAAGTACTAGAGCATATGGTTGATGTGGTCCTTCAATTTGAAGGAGACAGGCACCTTGTTTACAGAATCCTTAGAAGCATAAAAAACAGGTTTCATTCTACAAATGAACTTGGGATTTATGAAATGCTTGGTTCCGGGTTAAGAGAAGTAAACAATCCCTCAGAAGTATTATTATCACAAAGGGAAGAAGGTTTGAGCGGTGTGGCCATCAGCGCCATGTTGGAAGGAAACCGTCCTTTTATGATTGAAATACAATCACTTGTGAGTGTGGCCACATACGGGACTCCTCAAAGAACCACAACCGGTTTCGATGGAAAGAGATTGAATATGCTGCTGGCTGTTTTAGAAAAACGTGGTGGTTTCAGATTAGGGACTCAAGATGTTTTTATCAACATCGCCGGAGGGATAAAAGTAGAAGATCCCGGAATAGATCTAGCAGTATGTGCTTCCATCATTTCGTCTTTTGAAGATATTGCCATATCAACACATGTCTGTTTTGCTGCTGAAGTAGGGCTGGGCGGAGAGGTTCGGGCAGTGAATAGGGTTGAACAAAGGATCAGCGAAGCCCAAAAGCTTGGGTTCAAGGAAATTTATATTTCTAAGTACAATATGAAAGGGCTGGATACACAGAACTTCTCTATCAAAATTTCTGCAGTTGGTAAGTTAGAAGAACTGGTTGAAGGTCTTTTTGGATAGGTTTTGTTAATTATGAATTATGAATTATGAATTATGAATTATGAATTCATTTCAATTAACAATCTTCCTAATTTTCCAAGAAAACATTCATCACTTATCATTTATAATTCATAATTCCAAAAGATGTCTCGTTATAAATTATCAATAGAATACGATGGTACCCGTTATTCTGGCTGGCAGATTCAGAAGAACGCCAAAACCATTCAGGGCGAATTTTTTAAGGCTTGCGAAAAACTTTTTGGAACGAAAACATTTGAGCTTTATGCTTCCGGAAGAACTGATTCCGGAGTTCATGCCATTGAGCAAATTGCACATTTGGAAGTTGAATCTATGCTTCCACCCTGGAGCCTGGTGATTAAACTAAATGATGAATTACCGACAGATATCAATATTATACACGCAGAGAAAATCCATCCTAAATTTCATGCCCGGTTTGATGCTGTAGCGCGGAGCTATGTTTACTTTATTTCCAGAAGGAGAACAGCGTTTGGAAAACCTTATGTCTGGTGGATCAAAGATCGGCTGAATGAGGTGGCCATGCAGGAAGCTGCCCGTTTCCTTGAAGGTTTTCAGGATTTTCGAAACTTTACTGAAGATAGTCCTGAAGAAAAATCTACTGATGTAGAAATGAAATGGATTGATATTTATGAGATAGGAGATATGATTGCTATTCATGTAGTTGGATCTCATTTTTTATGGAAAATGGTGAGGAGAATTGTTGGGGTTCTAGCAGAGGTCGGAAGAGGTAATATTAAACCATCTGAGATTATTGAGGTGATGGAAGGTGGCAAAGAGATCAATAAGTTTACGGCTCCTCCTTCAGGTTTGTTTTTAGAAAAGGTTTATTATCCTGGTGAAGAGATTTTGAGAGGAGAAGAGGCGTTTAAGATTCCTATAGTTGTTAATAGTTAACTAATGATGTTTCTATCATAAATTTTAGATTGATGCTAATTCATTGCCCTTACTTTTTTTGATGCCAAAAAAAGTAACAAAAAAAGGCACGAACGCCAAAAATCTTACTTTTCCTTTCTCACAAACCCTGCACACTTCGCCAGAAAAGCAAGATTCACTCTGGCCTTCGATGCCCCACGCGCTACACTGTCCAAAACAGCAAGGTGTGTTGAAATTTTTCTGATTTACACACAACTCCTCACTTAAAACTCGTAACCTAAAATGGCCTTGGAAGAAATGGCGTTAAGAATTTCTTAAGAGCGAAGGCAAAAGAAAGACCGGTTGTCCGATAGCCTGAATTAGTGATTTCATAATACTATTGCCTGTTCCCGGGATTTCGTGCTTGGCAAAAGAAATTTAGCCATTTATTCCACCGCCTTGAATTTTTGGTTCTTTTTCTTCAAGGAAAAAGAACTATAAAGAATTGAGTGTCTAAGATTCTATGTTAAACAAAGGAATTCAATCTCGGATTTGGTCCTGAATTCAAATCTTCAAAAATTCCTTCCTGAAACTTAAAATGTGCTGCCATGGCAATCATACCTGCATTGTCAGTGCAATATTCCAGTTTTGGGATAAAAACTTCCAGTCCTTTTTCAAAAGCCAAGGATTGCATTCTTGTTCTTAAACCTGAATTGGCTGAGACGCCACCGGCAATAGCAACTTGCTTTATTCCCGTTTGATCAACTGCTTTAATAAGTTTTTCAACCAACATATTAATCAATGCTGATTGGATAGATGCACATATATCTGCCAGATTTTTTTGGATGAAATCCGGATCGATTGCTATGTTTGCTTTTAAAAAGTAAAGGATAGAAGTCTTAATCCCGCTAAATGAAAAATTTAAGCCTTCAACCTGAGTTTTACTGAATTTATAGGCAAGTGGATTGCCTGTTTGGGCTAATTTGTCAACAAGCGGACCTCCCGGATATGGCAGATTGAGCATTTTAGCAGATTTGTCAAAAGCTTCACCCACTGCATCATCGATTGTTCGTCCTATAACTTTCATCCTTAAAGCACTTTCAACCAGAACAATCTGTGTATGTCCACCACTTACGGTGAGACATAAAAAAGGAAAAACAGGTTTAGGATCCTCTATAAAATGGGCAAGCACATGAGCCTGCATATGGTCTACCGCTATTAAGGGTATTGATAATGCTAGTGACAGAGATTTAGCAAAAGAACAACCTACCAGCAAAGATCCTAACAAACCCGGTCCCTGGGTGTACGCAACGGCTTTCAAGTCATTTTTGACTATATTTGCATTTTCCAATGCTGCTAGCACAACAGGTACAATGTTTTGCTGATGAGCACGGGAAGCGAGTTCTGGGACCACACCACCGTATTTACGGTGAATTTCCTGAGTGGCCACAATATTGGATAGCATAATGCCGTCTTTTATAATGGCTGCCGAGGTATCGTCACAAGAGGACTCAATAGCAAGGATAGTACAGGGCGAAGAATACAAAAATTAGAATATTATATTGGCTAAAGTTACCAAAGTTATAAAGAATTACTTCATTAAGCCCATTCTGTGGCTTGTGTTGATATTCCTTATTTTGGTAGCGACTACAATTTTTCTCGCACGCTCAGCTGCTGTGCAAAATTGGTTAGTTGACAAAGCCACAACTTACCTAAGCACCATTACCAAACATGAAGTTGAAGTAGGACATGTATACATTTCCTGGCTGGACGAGGTCTTGCTTGAAAATGTGATTGTCTTCGACAGGCAAAAGAATGAAATGATCAAGGTGGGAAGTCTTAGGGCAAATTTTGATTTGTTTACTTTGATTTCAAACAAAGAGCCCATTATATCAGAAGTTTGGCTAGACAGACCAAGTGTTCAAACTATCGTGCTAAAAGATAGTGAACGTTTGAATATCAATGAGTTAATTGAGGCTTTCAGTAATCTTTCCAATAATAAGGATACTTCTGCATCTGCTCCATTTATATTTCATGTAGAGAAAGTACATTTGAGAAATGGGACTTATGCCCATTTTGACCAAACAGAGGATAGCCTGCCTGGTATTTTTGACTATTACCATTTTACCCTCGATAAAATTACTGGAGAAGTAGACCAGATGCGAATAGCCGGCGATACTTTTGAAATTAATGTGAAAGGCTTATCCTGCATTGATACCAAGACGAAATTGGATGCAAAGGAACTCGATGTTTTTTACCGGTTTACTGCCCAGTCAATGCAATTCCACAGGTTGTATGCCCGGATCGGAAACAGTGTTGTAAGAAACTACCTCGAGTTTGGTTATAATGGTACTGAAGATCTTTCTGAATTTAATAATAAAGTCTACCTGAAAGCGCATTTAGATAGCAGCATTATCTCTTCCGAAGACATTGCTCATTTTGCCCCTTATCTTAAAGGAATGAACGAAATGTATGCCATCTCTACAGACATAGAAGGGAAAGTTGTGAACATTAGTTTTAAGAATTTAAGCCTCTATTATGGCAAAAGTTCCCATATGAAAGGAAATATCTCTTTCAGAGGACTTCCCAATTTGGACGAAACTTTTGTGAATGCCCGCTTTACAAAATTCTCAAGCAATTCATTGGATATGGGCCGTTATGTCGGTTCTTACACCCAGGGAGTGATGAAGAGGTTTGGCCATGTTAATTATGCAGGGACTTTTGTGGGCTTCTTCACCGACTTTGTAGCCAAAGGAAGGTTCGAAACTGGACTAGGTGCGATTGCCTCAGATATAAACATTAAAATAAAAGACGATGAAAGGCATTCAACTTATAGCGGAAAACTAAAAACGACCCATTTTCAATTAGGAAAATTGATGGGAAAGGAAGCTTACATCGGGACCGTTGACATGGATGGCAGCATTCAGGGAACAGGATTTAGTTATGAACACGCACATTTTGACCTGGATGCCAATATAAATCGCATTGGTATAAATCAATATAATTACCACCATATTAAAGTTGAAGCCGAACTAAAAAAGGAGGCTTTCAAAGGAAAATTGGTATGTGCTGATACCAACGCAACATTTACTTTAAATGGCTTGGTCGATTTTAGTCAGACACCACATTTTCTGAATTTTGATGCCGATGTAGGGTATATAAATTTAAAGAATATCAATGCATTTTCTGAGCCTGTTTCATTTACCACCAAAATGAAACTAAACCTGGTGGGCACAAACCTGAACGATTTTGAAGGGGATGCATCTTTTTCTCACACCAATCTGACCAATGGCAAAAAGGTGTTGGCATTAGATACTTTAAAAATTATAACAGAAAGAGTGGATAATGACCGCTACCTCAATTTGTTTTCTGACCTGGTGGAGATTAATGCAGATGGAAATTTCACTTATGGTGGCCTTATTGAAGATTTGCCAAGGCTTTTTGGAGAGTATATGATGGTGATTGAAAATAAAAAGTCTTTGGTGGAAGATTATTATAAAAATGCCAAACCTTATTCAACGCCAGATTACCGTGTAAATTTTAACATTCTCTTGAAAAAAGCGAATCCTCTATTAACCTTATTTAACCAGGAAACTTTTATTTCAGACAATTCGAGATTGGGAGGCACTTTTGCTAAAAGCGAACAAAAGGCAAGTTTTAATGTTATTGGCCTTTGCAGCAAAATTCAGTTGGGTGGAGTGAAATTTTATAACTCCAGACTAAACTACAATTCTTCAAAAAGCCTTGACCACCCTTTTGTAGATGCTTCTGGCATTATTTATTCGCAGAAACAACAGTTTTCTAAAGAATTTAAAACTGATGGCTGCAATCTGGAAGTAATCTGGAACAATGATAAAGTTTTATTTAACAGTTATCTACAACAAAAGAAGTCAGATAATCACATCAACTTGAATGGAAACATTTTGTTGAAAGAGGGCACAAAGGAATTCTTCTTCGATAAAATTGACTTAAAACTTCTTGAAACTCAATGGATAAGTGATAGCGCCAATATTCTCTTGAGTGAGGAGGATTTGGAAGTGAAGCATTTTATTCTGAAAAATAATGAACAAAGCATTTCGGCTCAGGGATATGTATCAAAAGACCCTGAAAAGGACCTTCATATTGAGCTAAATCAATTTGGCATTAAGCCATTTGGAAAGGCCTTTGAAAAGAATGTAGGTGGTAAAATAACCGGCGATATTATATTTTCTAATTTATTGACTAAGAATTTTAAACTTGATTTTGATGGATCTATAAATCAATTGGAGGTTGACAGCTTTTTGATTGGTAATATCAACGGCCAAACTGAATGGTCATCAATTAAAGAACAATTTGATGTAGGTTTTTCTTTGAGCAGGGATTCTATTCCCAATATGGAAATTAAAGGATTTGTAAAACCATATGAAAATAACAGATTAGGCTTAACCGCCAAACTAGATAATTTTAACCTTCAATCATTTGAGCCTTTCATAAAAGACTATTTTTCGTCTATAAAAGGTGATTGTAATGGAACCCTTAAAATAGACGGTACATTATTGAAACCTAACATTATAGGTGACATTCATATTGGCAATGGTAAGTTCAGGTTTAACTTTTTAAATACGAGTTATTCTTTTTCTGATAATATTCATTTCGATACTTCATCCATAAGATTTGATGAAACAAAGCTCGTTGATACTATAGGCAATGCCTGCCTATTGGACGGGGTTATTGAACACAAAAGATTCAGGGATATAAATTTCAACATAAAAGGGAAGTTTAATGATCTGTTAGTAATGAACACTACCGAAGAAAATAACAAACTGTTTTATGGTAAAGCATTTGCTACTGGCCGTATGACCGTGACGGGCCCATTAGATAATATTTTGGTCTATGTGAACGCTAAAAATGAAGATGAGAGTAAAATATTCATTCCGATTAATACTGCTGAAAGTCTTGGTGGAAACCAATTTGTGACCTTTACGGCCAAAAAGCAAATGATTATTATTAAAAATCCAGACGACGAAGAAGAGGTAGTTCAGCAGGTTGTAGAAGATAAAAAACCATCTCTGACTACTGTTAAACTTGATCTTGACCTGAATCCTACAATGGATTTCGAACTGATATTAGATAAACAAGCCGGGGATTTAATTCGTGGTAATGGCTCTGGAAATCTTTCACTTACAACGAATACAAATGGTGATTTTGATATTTTTGGGACTTACACATTCAATAAAGGACTCTACAATTTTACGTTATTAAATTTAGTAAATAAGAAATTTGACATTGTAAGCGGAAGTTCCATTTCCTGGAATGGAGATCCGCTTAGTGGAAACCTGGATATTAAGGCTACACTCGAAGAAAAAGCGTCTTTAAGGGATATTTTACAGGAATCGGATACATCCTGGTTTAGTCATCCTTCCATCCGAAAACGTTATCCTGCCATAGTCAACCTTTTCGTGAAGGGAAAATTAATGCACCCTGAAATCAGTTATAAAATTCAGATAAAAGATTATCCTCTCACCATAACCAAGCAAACCGGTGAATCGCTTCCGCTTGATACGTATGTAAGATCTTTCCTTCAGCAATTGGAATTAAATGAACAACAGCTTAACAGGCAGGTATTTAGCCTTTTGGTTTTCAGGAAGTTTTTCCCGTTGACAAATGAAAGTAATGGAGGTCTGGCAGGGCAAGGTGCCGCGGGGACGGTTAGTTCTTTATTATCTAACCAGCTAAGTAACTGGATTTCACAGGTCGATGAGAACCTGACTATTGACATTGATTTGAATGGATTTAATTCTCAAGCACTTACGGATTTAAGATTAAGGCTGACCTATGTTCCGGATTTGTTTGATAAGAGAGTTAGGATAACCCGTGATGGAAGTTTTACAAATAATCAGAATAAAACATCTGTCAATAGTATTGCCGGAGATTGGTCTTTAGAATATTTAATTACAAAAGATGGTATGTTAAGGTTGAGGATGTTTACAAAGAACAACTATAATAATCTTGCTACTTCCCTGAATAGCGGAAATCAAATGTCTACCGGATTCAGTTTTATGCATACGCAGAGTTTTGATAATTTGGGAGAACTTATACAACATAAAAAGAAAGATGAAAAAGGATCGTTAGAAGAAGACGTAAAGCCAGCCCCGGAACCGGGAGCCGGAATTGCGCCAGCTGATACTTCTTTAAACAAAGAGATTGGGGACAGACCTAAATAAATTGTATTAAATTATATTTACTTTTATAACAATTATTTTTTACCAGGTCAACTTACACTTTAAGATTTATAAATGGAAAAGGGGAACGCTAGTCTGCATCTTTTAGACAGATATTTTGGTATCCCTCTCATAGTAATTTTAGGCTTGCTGAGACTATTTAAAAGAAAAATCAAGCCCGGATTTAAACCTAAGCGGATTGCAATACTCAACATAAGTTCCATCGGGGATAATATCCTGATGTCGGGCCAGGTTGCGGACCTACACAAAAAATTTCCTGGTTCAGAAATACGAATTTTTTGCGGTGAAACTAATTTCGGTCTTGTCAAATTAATTCCAAACGTTGTGGAGGTAATAAAATTACCTGTCACCAATGTGAAGGAGAGTGTCCACGTAATAACAAATCAGCAAAGTTTTGACTTAATGATAGACTTTGGTCCGTGGCCTCGGTTGAACTCTTTATATGCTGCGTTTTTCAAAGCAACTATTAAAATAGGATTTAAATCTAAAGGTCAGTGGAGGCATTATGTATATGATTATGCTATTCTTCATTCAAATAAAAAACATGAAATCGACAACTTTAGGGCACTTTTAGAGCCTTTAGGTATTCAATCGAAATTAGGCCCATTTTTACAAGCTCCTGAATTTTCATCTGGGCTTAAATTGCCCTATATAATATTTCATCCCTGGCCCGGTGGTTATAAAAGTTTCATGAAAGAATGGCCAAAAAACAATTGGCTGGACCTTGCAGAGAAAATGGCAAATCTAGGCTATGAAATTTTTATTTCAGGTTCTAAAGATGATGTAAATGCCTCGAAACGCATGGCTGATGACAGTTATGGAGTTTTACAGAGTATTGCAGGAAAATACAACCTTGCGGAAACATGTTCTCTTTTAAAAGAAGCCTCATTACTTGTTTCTGTTAATACCGGAATAATGCACCTGGGAGCAGCAATGGGAACAAAACTGGTTGCTTTAAATGGTCCTACGTCAGTTTCAAGATGGGGTCCTGTTTCTGATAAGGCCATAACAGTATTACCTCCTGGCGATGAATGTGGATACCTTAATTATGGATTTGAGTATCATCTTAGCAAGGTCAACTGCATGGAACTCATTTCTGTAAATGCAGTATATGGTGCAGTTCAAAAGCAATTGAAGACTTTATGATTTTTGACGATAAAAACCTTTTTAAACCCTGGAATGGCTGGAGCCGGATTTCCGTAAATTTGCATTTCATTCTGGTTCTACTTGTTTCGTTGACTTTACCAATTGATGTTGATACGCAATTTTGTAGCATTGCTATTGTTTTGCTTTTTATTAACTGGGTCGCAGGGGGCAGGTATCATAGGAAAGTATCACAATTAGGAAATCATAAAATAGGTTTACTTATAATTCTATTCTTTATTCTTCATCTGGTCGGGCTTTTGTATACGGCTGATAAATCTGCTGGGCTATTTGATATTGAGAAAAAATTATCTCTGCTGATAATTCCTTTGGTTTTATTTTCTTCTCCTCTAACCCTCTATCAAAGAGATTTTATTTTAGCTTCCTTTATTTTGTTCTGTGTTTTTCTTGCTTTAATCGGACTGGG
>JACMRH010000293.1 GCA_014376535.1 Cytophagales bacterium
CTTTTCCGGGAGTGTGATGGGATGTCTCACTACGCTTCAGGATAGAGTGGCTCAAGGGAATCGATGCTTTCCCATTCTTCATCGTTCTTTTGTCTTGAAACAAAAGAACCAAAAATTCAAGGCGGTGGAATAAATGGCTAAATTCTTCAGCCTTCGCACGAAATCCTGCGAACAGGAGAATGCAAGAGAAACAACTATGATCAGGCTATCGGGCAGGCAGTCTTTCTTTTGCCTTCACTCCTAAGAAATTCTTAACGCCATTTATTCCAAGGCCGATCCTAAATGCATGCAGCAGTCTAAATACTCGATACTAAGTACTCAATACTATTATGGCATCAAAAAAAGTAAGAGCAGTAAAGATGATAATTATATAAATTTAACGCCATTTCCTCCAAGGCCGATCCTAAATGCATGCAGCAGTCTAAATACTCAATACTAAGTACTTAATACTAAAATCAGCTCCTCCACAAATAGGGAAAAAGAATATAGGAACAGGCAAGGACAATTCCATTTAAAGCACCTAAAATCAATAGTTCATCCTGACTGTCGTTCCAGGTCAGTCCATCTATAGCATTCCTGGATACTTTTATCAACATAAGTAATAAAGGTAAAATGATTGGAAAGCTTAAAATTGCCATCAAAGTAGTATTGTTCCCGGCTTTTTGCGTGATCCCGGAAACCATGGTTAGTGTTGAGGAGAAACCTGTTGCACCTAAGACAAGGTTTAGCACAAAGAGTCCCATGTCCTGAACAGGGTTACCCAAAACCAGAGAATAAAAAAATATGCACAGCAAAGCCAGAAATGTTACAATCAGTGCGTTATAAATAATTTTGGAAATAATAATTTCTTCTGGCAGGCACAGGAAACGATAGTATAATTCCCTTTGACTACTTTCCTGGTGAAAACTTTTGGAAATAGCCGTTGTGGCTACGAACAATAAAATAATCCAAAATAAAGCATTCCAGGTTGGTACGCTTACCTGGCCAGAGCGAAGTTTAAAACTTAGGTAACAAACAAAAATAGTACAGATCACATACAGTAACATTCCCTGGAAAGCCGAACGCATTCTCCATTCAATGAGGAGGTCTTTTTTGAGCAATGCTGAGATGTGAGACAATTTCATTTGGTAAAAATAGTTTGAAAACCCGAAACCTTATCTTTACATTGGAATTATGAAACTGAAAGGCAAAAAAATACTGAGTCTTATCCACCACGATTGCGAAGACCTTGAACTTTTGTACCCCTATTACCGCTTAATTGAAGAAGGGGCAACGGTTGTGATGGCTGGCGAAAAGGCAAATGAAACTTATATCGGGAAATACGGTGTGCCACACGCCAGCAATGTTTCTTTCGCCTATGTAAACCCAAAAGATTACGATGCACTTCTAGTTCCTGGTGGCTGGGCCCCGGATAAACTGAGAAGGTTTCCTGAAGTTATTGATATTGTAAAACATATGCATGAGCATAAAAAACCTATCGGGCAGATTTGTCATGCCGGCTGGGTTTTGATTTCTGCTAAAATATTAAAAGGCGTAAAAGTAACCAGCACTCCAGGCATAAAGGATGACATGGAAAATGCAGGGGCCATCTGGATTGACGAGCCTGCTGTGGCTGATGGACACATTATTTCAGCACAGCGTCCGCCCGATCTTCCAGCCTATATGAGACTGTTTATTGAATGCCTTTCTTCTAAATAAATTTAAGTATGAGTCACGACCACCACCACGGAGAAGAACATTTCGATCATAACATTGAAAAGAAACCTCAGAATAAGATTGTCTGGGCGATATGGAATGGTATGTTCCTGCTTTTTTATCCAGTTCTTGCAGCATTTTCACTTTTGATGATTGTGTTGATGTTTATTTCTTCAACATTATCAAGAGTTGTTTTTTGGATAGCCAGCCTGTTTAAAAAAGGTGAATGAAAGGTTTGTACACCGTTTTACTTCTTATGCTTTCCAATGTTTTTATGACTTTGGCCTGGTACGGCCATTTGGAATTCAAAAAAATAAGCTGGTTACAATCAATAGGTTTGTTTGGTGTTATACTCATTTCCTGGGGATTGGCTTTTTTTGAATATATATTCCAGGTACCAGCAAACAAAATAGGCTTCAGCGAGAATGGAGGCCCATTTTCCATGTTTCAGCTGAAAGTTATACAGGAAGTTATCTCATTAACAGTATTCACACTCTTTGCTGTTTATATATTCAAAACAGACAAGCTAAACATCAACCACCTGATTGGTTTTGTATTTTTGATCCTGGCAGTATTTTTCATCTTCAAAAAGTGAGTTCAAGAATAGTAATCTAAATAATCCATTCTCCATCTCGATACTAAATTCTAAGTACTCAGTACTAAAAGATGTACGCCAAAGTAAATACACCCTTGAATTTGCAGCCTGAAGAATTGGATGATTATCTTGCAAAAGGGTGGTTTCGAATGGGACAATCTATTTTTACTACAAATTTTCTCAATTTCAAAAATCAATTTTATAGTGCCATTTGGTTGAGGATAGACTTGAGAAGTTACTCAGCTGATTCAACATTCAAAAAACTCAGCAAACTAAATTCAGATTTTCGGATAGAATTTAATAAATGCAACATAGATCTCGAAAAAGAAGAATTATTTGCCCTCTACAGGTCTTCAGTTGCTTTTGATGCTTCAGATTCTATTCAGCAGCAATTGTTAGGAAGTTCCAACATAGAGTCAATTTTTGACACCAGGGAAATATGCCTTTATGATGGGGAAAAGCTTATTGCTGCAGGCTTTTTTGATATTGGGAAAAATGCTGCTGAAGGAATTTCAAGTTTTTATCATCCTGAATATAAAAAGTATAGCCTGGGTAAATTTCTCATTTACTCAAAAATTGAATATTGTAAAAGCCTGGGGTTGGAATATTTCTATCCCGGATATTTTGTACCTGGATATGAAGCATTTGATTATAAATTAAGTATTGGAAACAAGGAACTTTACTTTTACTCTTATGTACAAAATGAATGGATTCCTATTTCAGAGTTTAGCAAAGAATACGACCTATTTCCAGAAATCTATAATAGACTAAAGTTACTTGAGTCGGAGTTGGAAAAACACAACTTTCAAACCAAACTTTATAATTATGAATATTTTCAGGCTAACATGGTTCATGAGTTAAGCCGATACGATCTTTTTGACCACCCAATTTTTCTTTTCTGCGTAAACCTGGGCAATCCTGTGATCAAACCCATCATTGTTTATAATGTATCGGAGCATCAATACCAACTTTTGGAATGCCGTTCTGTTTGGGAAACTTTTGAAACTGTTGATAAAACAGATTCATTTTCTGCCCACTTGTTGAAAACCAATCAGGTGTATTTTTCCACTCCGGATGTAAATATTATGGTACAAAATCTCATAAAATAAAACTGGTATTATCATTAAAAACCAAAATAGTATATTTGCTCCTAAGTGAATACTCCCAAGCTTAATTACATTGAATAAAATTCTGGTTTTTGCATGTTTTTTCATGCTAAACTTTCAATCTCACGGTGGCCAACCAGTCATCATCAACAGTGATATCTACGAAATTTGTCTTTCACGTAATCGTATAAGCTTTTTTGAGGATTCTACGGCACGCCTGAACATTGGTGATATTTCAAAAGGTGACGGACAAACCTTTCTTTTTAACGAAAGCAGTGCGGATGACCTTGAAAATGAAAATTTAACTTCAGCCTATTGGTTAAAGTTTTACCTGGTAAATAAAAGTGATCATCCTTTCCGTGTAGAAA
Source organism: Cytophagales bacterium (assembly GCA_014376535.1). GTDB lineage: Bacteria > Bacteroidota > Bacteroidia > Cytophagales > UBA9547 > UBA9547. Next base: position 3,765 of record JACMRH010000293.1, read on the forward strand.
TATTTGATTTTGACATAGATCAAATTTCTTTTTTTACCAAGGGCCCTTCTGGAGAATTTATTGAATGTAAAGCTGGTTATGCCGAAGCATTTGACGACCGGCAGATCAGGCATAAAAATGTAAGCTTTTACCTTTCACTTACAAAAGATAAAGAGACCTGCATTTACATGCGTTTCTATTCAAGCAGAAAAAATGTGTTAGAGCCTATAATCCGTTCTTATGATAGAATAATAGAATATAGCTTGAATGAATACATGCTTTTTGGGATTTTTTATGGATTGATTTATTGATGATTTTTTATAACCTGTTGTATTTTATATTGTTAAGGAAATTTCATTATTTAAACTATGTTTTGTTTGCATCTGGAATATTGCTATACCTGCTGTCTAAAAATGGCACCGGATTCCAGTATTTATGGGGAAATTATCCTGAAATAAATCCTTTTGCAGGGCCCATAGGTTTATATCTTGGTATCAGCGCCATGTTGTTTTTTGTAATAAACTTTCTTGACCTGGATAAGAAATCAAAAAGAATTAAAGATTTTCTGATTTTCGCATTCATTCTAAGGTCAGGAATCTTTGTCTTTCAACTATGTAACCCCAACGACTTTAAGTGGGAAGTGTTGGACCTGATATATATACAAATAGCCTTGATTGCAGGCATATTGCAATACAGAAAATCGCCCCAAACTGCTAAATGGTACATTATAGCCTATATTCTGCTGGACATTTCCTTTTTAGTATCTGGCAGTGAACACATAGGACTACTGCCATCAAGTATTTGCACAGTATATTCAATTTATATCGGGATCATTCTGCAATTCATATTCCTTTCTATTGGAATAGGGGAGACAGTACAGGAAACCTACCGTCTTAAGAATGATGCACAGGCGAAATTGATAATTGAATACAAAAAAACAGACGAGCTGAAAGAGAAAATTAATAGAGAACTGGAAAAATTGGTGAAGGAAAGAACCCAAAAACTTAGCGATCAATATATCGAAATCCAGGTTCAGCAAGAGGAAATAAAATCAATGAATGAGAACCTTGAAGAGCTTGTTAAGCGGAGAACAAATCAGCTAGTGGCAAGAAATAAAAAAATAGAAGAATATTCATTTTCAAACTCTCATCTGGTAAGGGGTCCATTAGCCAGGATTTTGGGCTTAACTTACCTTGCCCGCTTAGAAAACAACATAGATTTTACCCAATTAAAGTTAATAGAGGATAATGCAAAGGAGCTCGACGAAATAATCAAGAAAATGACACGAATTTTGGAAGAAACAGAGTCAACAGTTTATTGACCAATTATTTATCAGTATCTTTTAAAAATGGATTCCCTTTTATTTTTTTCCTCAAACTCACCTGTTCAGGAAGTTATTATACCTGAAGTATCTGATGCAGGTATTCAACTTTATATTAAACGGGACGATTTATTGCACCCCGGTATTTCAGGTAACAAGTGGCGAAAACTGAAATACAATATCATTGACCTAAAATCATCAGGAAAAGATGGGATAATTACTTTAGGCGGGGCATTCTCTAACCATCTGCATGCTGTTGCAGTTGCCGGAGATCATTTTGGGTTTCATACCATAGGAATAGTCCGGGGAGAAAAACCAGCTACTTTGTCCACCACACTTCAATCTTGCGAAGAATTGGGAATGAAACTATACTACATTACCAGGAGTGAATACAAAAAAAAACTTAAGTCAAAAGAGATAAGTGACCTTATAAATTTCCACCCAAACCTTGTCTATATTCCAGAAGGGGGAGAAAATGAATTTGCGAAAAGAGGTTGTGAAGAAATTCTAACAGATCTGGATTTTAAACCGGATTATGTATGTGTAGCCTGTGGGACTGGAACTACACTTGCCGGAATGCTAAATACCGAAAACCTGAAGTCGAAAATTATTGGATTTCCCGTTTTGAAAGGTGCGGATAAATCTCTTATTGAAAATATTGAGTCCGGACTAAAAGTGGAACAACTAAAAAGTGCCTACCAGTTAATATCTGATTACCATTTTGGAGGATATGCCAAGTTCACTGATGAGCTGCTAAATTTCATAATCAATTTTGAAAAATCATCCCAGATTCCAGTCGAACAGGTTTATACCGGGAAAATGATGTATGGAATAATTGATCTTGCAAAAAAAGGGTTTTTTAAAAAAGGAAGTAAAATTCTGGCTATCCATACCGGCGGGATGCAAGGCAGGTTACCTGCACTCTAATATTATAGATTCAATCGTGAGTATTTGAACCTCTCGTTTGACTCTCTGAGAGTCTCGGGTGAGTGTCCAAGTGTCAACGAAGACACTCAGAGGTTCTCGATTGAGTATAATATACTCAATCGAGGCTCTAACATAAACAGATGACTATCTTAAGGTATAATGGTTGAATCAAATAGAGTCAAGTATGAATCTATTTGATTCTAGAACGACTCTTTTATAGTCAAGATTTTTTCACAAAGCTGGTTTTTAACACCATCATCTGGTTATTAACCTTGCCTTCAATTTCGTCAGCACTGTCGGTCAGTTTTATATTTTTTACAGAAGCACCCTGTTTTAATACGGATGCGCTTCCTTTTACTTTAAGGCTTTTGGTAAGGTGAACAGTATCACCCTCTTTCAATATCACCCCATTACAATCTTTGACTACCAATTCCATTTTGTTGCGCTTATAACTATTTCTCTGTGCTGAGGATAACTGGTGTTCCTTTCCCGCCACCAAGAATAATCACTTTTGCATTTTGTGAAGTGGCTATTTCCTTTTGCGCTTTTATCAATTCGTATTGCAATTGTTTGTCAGACAGGCCAGTACTTAATATTTTTTGATAATCTGCAATCCCTTGTGCCTCAACCCTTTTTCGGTCCGCTTCCTGTTTTTCTTTGTCAAGCACAAATTTCATTTTTTGAGATTCCTGCTCGGCATTTATTTTAGATTCTATTGAAAGCTTTACTGATTCGGGCAGATTTATATTTCTTATTAACAATTGTTCTAAAACGATTCCCCTAGCCTTAAAGTCTGCTTCAATATCCTTAAAAATTCTATCCTGAAATTCGGCCCTTTTAGTGGAATAAAGTGCTACAGCATCATAAAAAACTGCATTGTCCCTTATTTTAGTCCTAGATATAGGCCGCACTATGATACTGGTGTAATCAGTACCAATTTGCCTGAGGATCTGAGGGGCTTTGTCAGGATAAATTTTGTACAAAACTGTAAGATCGATGACAACCTCCAAACCATCAGCACTCAAAACTCTGATAGCATCGTCGCCGGACTGCTGACCTTCATCACGAATAGAACTCATGGTATAGTTTTGAGTTTTAGTGTCGAATTTGGTCACATTTACCAAAGGGTTTACAAAGTTCAAACCACTTTCCATAATCCTGTCATCAACTTTACCAAATAGAGAAGGGACACCTACTTCACCTGCATCTATTTGTTTTATGGATGAAGACAAACCCCCAACTATAATCAAAATAACACCAGCAACCTTAAAGACATTTCCAAATTTGTGGTAGAACTCTGTGTTTCGGTTAAGAGCAAATGAAGCTATGAGAACTATAAAACCCAAAAAAATAAACAGCATACTTGTGAAATTAGTTGAAGCACAATTACTTCGGAATAAAGGTAGTTAAAAACACTGCTTCGCAACCTTTAAATATCTCCCAAATCCATCTTACTTAGTTTAAAAATTTGCCTTTGAAAATTTCAATAAAATATTTGACGAAATTTTTATATAAAATTTGATTTACAGGCAGCGTTTTTAATTTTTTGTTGTCTATGAGAAAAGTAAAAGCTGAATCTCATGAAAAATAATCAACATCAAGTAAATAGTAGCACTTCTGTAAATCAAAGGGGATACAATTTTAACAGCAAATGCATGGATATAACCGGAGTTAAAATTTTAACGGGAGAGTATACAATATCTATGTCTTACGCTGCAAAGGGTTTAAAGCATTTTAAAATTAGCTATTAAGCGAAATTGAAGTTGTGAAATGTGTGCCAAAATTATTTATTTATTCACGGGCTGCGTTTTGCGATTTTCGTTTGTCTTTAATTAAAATAATAACACAGTATTAAAACAGCTCATGAATTATAAATTACAGTTAGCATTAGTGCTTGCAATCGGGATCTTGTGTTCCTGCAAAAAAGATAAAAGTGAACCAGGGCCAGAACCTCAGCTTATGGCAGATACATCTGCCAGGTTCCATTTGAATATTATTGGAAAGCCTGATGAAAAGAAAAACGATGATTATAATGGTTCAAGACTTTTCGTGTTGAGAAATGGATTAACTAAAATATGGCTTAAGGAAGGACCGTTTGCATTGAGTTCAGAGAAACTATCTGACACTACAGCTACACTGTATTTGCCAACTCCAGATCAGAACAAAGACGGAAAACTGGATTATACATTATATGCCAGGCCTTTGGCCACGCCAGGTGGAAGCGCCAAATTGATTGTATGTGCAACAGATACAGCTACTGGGCTAGAAGTTTGCTCTAAAACCTTGTATGCGGTGAGAAATACTGGTAAACCTGAGTCAATCAATATATCAGATAGTCTTTACTATATAAACGCTGATTTAAATAAGGATAGCATTTCGGAGATTTACCCTTTATTTCACCCAAGGTTAAAAAATTACATTATCAAATATGACAATAATGGATTAAAGCTTCTTCAGTTAAGTTTTTATCCTAAAAAATAATACCGATTAATTAACAGCTCAATAACTAAAAATGCGATCCGGAACTGAATAAAATCAGTTCCGGATTTTTTTTATGAAATAACGGAATGAAAGATCCAGAGTCAAAGCACTTCCGGAAAACGAGTATAGAGAATTTTGATTATAAGGCGTTAACCTCTGTTGTAAATCAGCTCCTAAACCGATTGAAAAATTATTGTTTACATAACCTGATTCTATTTTAAAGCCTGCGACGAAGCCTGTTTTCGCATACCTGGACGAATAATTGTTTCCTGTTTTCAATTCATAGTAATCTGAATAAGGATTTTCAGATGCTACCTTGGAACTGATAAACTGAATTTGAAATTCTGGTCCGAAGCCTGCATACAACTTTTTGTGTTGAAATACATACAAGCAACTAAGGGGAACAGAGAAAACTGAGAATTCGTTTTTTACCTCGAAAGCCGTTGACTGATAAATTTCCTGAGCTTTAAATTTGCCAGATTTTCCAATAGGATCATAAATAATATAACTGGTATTGAGTACACCTGATGAATTCATCTTGAATTGGTAAAAACCAATCCCGCCTTCAATTAGAAACTTTTTCCATTTTA
>JACMRH010000294.1 GCA_014376535.1 Cytophagales bacterium
TCAAGGAAACATCTGTTCCTTTATAAAGTTTAAAATTGCTCAATACTTTTAGGTTCCAGCTTTGTGTTTTCTGACTGCTAAGACCAAAAAAGTTGTCAGAAACAAATATTTGACGGTCAAATAAATTTGCACTATTGTTTAGCGACCACCATTTAAATATTTGCCAATTATGTATCAGTTCAAGTCCCTTTGTTTCGGAGCCTGATATATTCTGAAAACTAATAATTGAAACACCCTGGTCACCTAACTGACGTACCCTGGAAATAATATCTTTTGATTGTCTGTAATATATAACCGAAGTAAAAGTCATTTTCTTTAAAGAAAGAATATGTCCAAATTCATAAGAATTTACATATTCAGGCCTTAGGTATGGGTTCCCTCTTCTTAAGTTAAAACGGTCGGCATAATTAGTGAAAGGATTTAGGTTTTGAATGTCCGGCCTCACAATTCTTCGGGAATATGTAACTTTTAACTCACTAACAGGCTTAGGTTTATAAGTCAGATATGCGGAAGGAAATATGTTAAAATAATCATAATTATATAGTTGATTATTGGTCTTTTGGTTTGACACGGTATTGGCCTGTTCCGCCCTGGCTCCAGCTTGATAAGAGAACTTTCCCGTTTTTCCATTATAAATTCCATATAGCGAAAACAAACGCTCATCATAATTGAAATGATTACTTTGCTTCGTGTTTTTTACATATTCTAATAAATAAGGATTGTAATCTAGAACAGTAAAATCCCTGTCTGCATTTCTAAAAGAAGCTTTACCGCCAGCATCGAACCTATTTTGCTTGTTTAGTGGCAAAGAGTAATCACTTTGAAAAGCAACCAAATAATTATTTCCAAGTTCTGGCATTTTGCTGGCATAAGCAGTATCACCATCTTTTTGTTGGGCACGAATAGAAGTCGAAGGTGTTTGCCTGATGTCATACTGTATATTTTCCATGCCTTTTGAAAGATTTGCATCAAAACTGATGAAACTTCCCTTTTTGGCTAGATTTCGTGTATAATTATTTGCCCATTCAATAGCTGCGCCATTTGTTGTCCTATTAGTTGTTCTTTCAAAATAAGAAGTTTCAATTAAGTTAGAATCCAACCTAGAATTAGTAAAGACTTCATTTACCAATCTATTGTCACGGTAATTAAAAGTTACAGAACTCGTAAGTGTATTGTTATTATTGAATAAATAATCTAGTCCAGTCTTTAACATGTGCACATCTGAAATATTATCATTTGACTGGTTTTGTTTTATGTAATACAAGGTATCAGGATATAAATTTTTCCTGTCAGAACTACCTCTGCCAAAGTACTTACCGTGATTAAAGGAGTAATTAGTAAACCAATTTATTTTCTTTTTTTTATAGTTAAAACTTAAGTTTAGGTTGTATTTGTCCCGGTTTCCTATTGTTAGGGCTACATTACCATTGTATCCTGCTTTGAGGTTCTTTTTTAAGATTACATTTATAATTCCACTCATCCCATCCGGGTCATACCTTGCCGAAGGGTTGCTTACCACTTCAATCCTATCAATACTGCTAGCAGGTATTTGTTCCAATGCAGCACTTCTACTGGAACCTGAAATTCCGGATGGCCTTCCGTCAATGAGCACGATCACATTCGTTCCCCTCATGCTGGGCGTGCCATCCTGGTCTATGGTAACAGATGGAATATTTTGTAGAACATCAGTTGCAGTTCCTCCTGTGGTTGTGCCAAGTTTATCTGTATTATAAACTTGTTTCTCTATGCTATTTTGAACAAAATCCTTCTCTCCTTCTACAATAACTTCATTGAGTTCTCTAGCATATTCTACGATCATAATTTCAGGTAACAAAACTTTCTCTTCATTTGAAACTTCAAAAGAAATGTATTTCTTTTTATATCCAATGAAATCTGCGGCAATCAGGTAGGGGCCTGTTTGCTTAACATATAAAGAATATTTGCCACTACTGTCCGTAACAGTTCCGGATACGAAACTGGAATCTTTCACATTCAAAACAGATACAGTTGCATATTCTACCGGAGTTGAATTGCCAGAATCCTTGATTTTACCTGATATTTCAATTTTAGAGTTTTGGGCTAAAACGCCTAAAGGAAGTAGAAACAAAAAA
>JACMRH010000295.1 GCA_014376535.1 Cytophagales bacterium
GAAACAGAAATAATTAAAAGGTTTTGAATAAACTTTTTCATAATAATTAAAGGATTTAAGTGTTTAATGTTTAACAGTAAAAGAAATAAAAGCATACCAAAATAAAAAAAATACTTTGATTTCCAAGAAACCAAAAAATCATGCCATTTAACTAAGGCTAAAACATTATTCCAACCGATGGGGATGCATAAAAAGTAAAAAATACACCTTTACTATCAATGTTAGTCTGTCCGCCTACAAGCATATTGGCTATAATCTTCCCTGGTAATAACTCTACCTGATATCCGGTTCCTATTCCCCCAATTATTGGCACTAACTCTGAATAATCAGCATTGCCATTTGAATCGTAATTATTAGGAAATCTGGTATTTAAAGAAAAAGGTCTTGTGCTTCCATCAAAATATAAAAGTTTACTAAATCCTGCTGCAGCTTGAATATAAAATCCAGAGGGGGCTAAGGTCAACTTCTTTTTATTTAATACGATGTAATAACGCCCAATCAATTCTGTAAGATAACCAGTCTTAAAAAAATCATCACTTATCTTATTTTTTATTGCATGCTTACCATCCAGGCCACTTACTTTTCCTATAATGTTCAGAGCTACAGAAACTTTAGCTGAGAGAACAAGTTCGGCTTCCAACCCAAGCGATGACCAATAGAATGCTGGTTGCAGCTTTAAATTAAACCTGGAAGCATGGTTACCATCGTTGGTATTTCTTATGTCCAGGTTGCCATATTTTAAACCTGTTCCTGCAAATGTTGAAAGAGAAATGCAACAAATGACTAAACATAGTATAAAGATTTTAGACATATTTGCCTGATTCATAGTATTAAACATCCCAAATTTAGTAATTTTTTGAGATTGCATGCATAAATCGTCTGCTAGCGTTAAATTTGTCGCTTTATCCATAACCTTCTATGCTGGATCTTATAAATAGCATCAGACAAAGCTCTGATGAATTTCACATAAAAAATGCTGATGACCTGGACAAATACAGAATCCAATTTCTGGGCCGAAATGGTTTAATGAATGATTTATTTGAAAAATTTAAAGCTGTAGAGCCTGCCGATAAAAAGCAATATGGAAATGTAATCAACCAGTTAAAGAATGATTTACAAGCAAAATTTGATTCATCAAAAGTCGAATTAGAATCGGGAAAAGACCAAAGTATTTCAGAGGAATGGGATTTTACCCTTCCTGTGATTCCAGATCTGACAGGAAGCAGGCATCCTCTTACAATTGTTCGCGAAAGAATGATTGAGATATTCGAAAGAATGGGCTTCAATTTATCTGAAGGTCCTGAAATAGAGGATGACTGGCATAATTTCTCTGCACTAAATTTTCCGTTAAATCATCCCGCTCGAGAGATGCAGGATACTTTTTTTATTGAGAAAAATCCTGACGTTGTTTTAAGAACACATACATCAAGTGTTCAGATCAGGGTGATGGAAAATGCAAAACCACCATTCCGAACTATATCTCCAGGAAGAGTTTACAGAAATGAAGCAATTTCGGCCAGGGCACATTGTATGTTCCACCAGGTAGAGGGTTTATATGTAGATAAAAACGTAAGCTTTGCCGATTTGAAACAAACCTTATTTCATTTCGTATCAGAAATGTTTGGTAAGGAAATCAAAGTTAGGTTCAGGCCTTCATTTTTTCCTTTTACCGAACCTAGTGCTGAAATAGATATTTCATGCCTTATTTGTAAAGGGAGCGGCTGCAATGTTTGCAAGCAAAGTGGATGGGTGGAAATTGGGGGTGCTGGGATGCTTGATCCGGATGTCTTAAAAAATTGTAAAATTGATTCTGAAGAATACTCAGGTTTTGCTTTTGGAATGGGAATAGAAAGAATGACCATGTTAAAATATCAGGTACGTGATTTACGTTTATACACAGAAAATGACATTCGTTTTCTTAAACAGTTTAAATCAAATTAAACATTAATAAATAAATTTTGAGTTGAAAGTTTCCTATTCTGTCATTAAGTTTGCCCTGACTGAACCTCCATATGATGAAAAAATCGCTTTTCTTATTATTACTCTCTTTTAGTGCTTTTTGTCAACCTGATTTAAAACTACAGGAAGAATCTTTTGATTTTGGCACAATTGAAGAAGGCATTCAGGCCTCTCACACATTCTCGGTACAAAATACAGGAAATCAGCCATTGATCATTTCTAATGTAAGGCCATCTTGTGGTTGCACTACTCCAGACTGGACTAAATCACCTATTCAACCAGGTGGAAAAGGTACCATTATGGCAACCTATAATAGCCAGGGTCGACCTGGTGCTTTTACAAAGCTTATCACCATTGAAACCAATATACAAGGCCAATCTAAATCTTTGACCATCAAAGGTTTTGTAGGTCCTAAAGTGGAAAAGGTTTATACAGAAGAGGAAAAGAAAAACTCTCCAAAAGTTACGTTCGAAAGGGCAACTTACAATTTTGGTAAAATAGAAGCAGGGCAGACTATCAGACAGAAACTTAAGATTACAAATACTGGTAAGTCAAACTTAAAAATTAGTGGTATTCAATCAGGTTGCCATTGTGTAGAATACACTTTGAAAAAACCAGAATTATTACCGGGTGAATTTACTGAGATTGAATTTTTATATAAACCTACCAATCAGGGAGAGCAAAACGATATTGTAACTCTTGCAACTAATGATATAACTTCAAAAGATCAGGTTGTAAACTTTAAGGCGAATGTTGTGCAGGGTTTTGGAAGTGGAAATATTTTAAATACGGGAGCTTCACCTTCACCATTTAAATAGTATAAAAGGTTCCAGGAATATTTAGAAATACGAAATATTAATTAATCAAAAATAGAAATATTATGTCTGAAGAAGATGACGTATTAAAGGATGATGATTTACTGAAAGAAGGTGATTTGCTGAAAGGTGATATTCCTGAATACAGCGAAGAAGATGATTTATATGCCAGTTATGATGCTTTTAAGGCATTGTTGAATGCAGGATTGTCCAGAAGAGAAGCAATGGAAAGAACTGGCCTTGATGAAGAAACCCTTCAGTTAATGGAACAGGAAGATGATGTAATTGACTTCAAAAATGATGCAAAAGAAGTTTGGGATGACGAAGAAAACATGGCTTTTGATGAAAAGTTTATGAGTTCTGATGATATGACAGACGATGGAGAAGGAAATGATGACGGTTTCTCCGATGATGCAGCCGATGATTACGGATCTGGCGGTAGCGGTGGCGGAGGAGGTGGTGGCTGGGATGATTTTGACTAAAGTCTTTTAGCTAACCAATTTTCTACTTAACTTTACAGTAATATTAGGGAACGGCTTGCCGTTCTTTTTTATTTTGCTTTAACACAATTAATTTATCATGAGTAAGCTTTCATATTATAGCCAGGAAGGACTAACAAAATTAAAGGACGAATTAAGCTTTCTTAAAACAAGAGGACGCTCTGATATGGCAAAACAAATTGCCGAAGCCAGGGATAAAGGCGATTTAAGTGAAAATGCGGAATACGATGCTGCTAAAGATGCACAAGGCTTATTGGAACTTAAGATCTCTAAACTTGAAGAGGTTCTATCTCATGCCAGGGTCCTGGATGAAAATGATGTAGACCTTTCAAAAGTTTCTGTATTCACTTGCGTTAAGATTAAGAATACAGCCAACAAAGCTGAAATAAAATATACCTTGGTTTCAGAAGAGGAAGCAAACCTAAAGGAAAACAAAATATCTGTTAAATCGCCGATAGGTCAAGGATTGCTTGGTAAAAAAGTGGGTGATATTGCAGAAATCAAAGCACCGGCTGGGATGGTGAAATTTGAAGTGTTAGAGATCACAATGGGGGTAATATAAATTATGCCTTCTGTTTTCACCAAGATTATAGATGGAGATATCCCATGCTACAAAATAGCAGAAGATGATCTTCATTTTGCTTTTCTAGACATAAATCCACTTACTCAGGGTCATACGCTAGTTGTTCCAAAACAAGAAACTGATTATATTTTTGATCTGGAGGATAATGCATTAGCAGCATTGCATTTATTTGCTAAAAAAGTGGCGACTGCGATTAAAATATCCGTTCCTTGTGTAAGGGTAGGGGTAGCCGTCATTGGTTTGGAAGTTCCTCATGCACATATTCACCTGGTGCCATTTAACAACATGCAGCAAATAAATTTCTCCAATCAAAAGCTAATATTTACAAAAGAGGAATTCGAAGAAATTGCTTCTAAAATCAGGAAAGGATTTTAACTCTCATCATCAAAGTTTTTTTCTTCTTTCTCTTCTCCAGTTTCAAGAAAAAATTTCCATTTCCCAACCATTTCACCGTCTTTGTATTGACCGCTGGCATCAGGTTTACCATTTTCAAAGTAGAATTTCCAAATCCCATCTTTTACACCTTTTTTAAATGTTCCAACTCCTGAAATATTACCATTTTCATGGTAGTATTTCCATTCTCCGTCTGGTATCCCGTTTGAATATTTTCCTGAGGCAGAAAGAGATCCACTATCAAAATAACTTTTGCGTACACCATTTCCATCTTTAAATTCCCCTTTGTCGAGCTTGTTTCCTTCCTTATCAACCAGATCACTTATACTTATTAATTTCCCTTCTTTCCAGTTTTCAGTTTGCATCAGAACTGCATTGTCATAATAGTAGGTCCAAACGCTGTCTTCATTCCCTGCAATGTATTTTCCCGTATTAGCTAATTTTCCATTTTGATGGTAGTATTTCCATATTCCAATTTCTTCGCCAGTTGCATATATTCCTTCCGATTCTAATTGTCCAGTTGGATAATATATTTTCCAGTAACCATCTTCAAGTCCATCTACGAAATACCCGTTCATATTTAGTTTCCCATCTTCATAATAGCTTTTCCAATGGCCGGATTTATTTCCTAAAAGATATAAACCTGTTTTTGAAACGGTACTGTCTGGGTAATATTCAGTCCACATACCTTCCTGATTGCCTTTTTCATATTTTCCTGATGCAGCAATCTTTCCATTTTCATGAAATTCCTTCCATTCACCTTCCTGTAAACCATTTGCGAAGGTTCCCTGAGACTTTAGTTTACCATTTTCATGATACTCTGTCCATACACTATCTTCCTTTCCGTTCTTATATTTTCCAATAGAAGACAGCTTTCTGTTTTCATAAAAATCTTTAGACAAACCATTTTCAATTCCTTTTGTGAAATGAGTTTCAGATGCGGTAATTCCATTGTCAAAATATTCTCTCACAACACCTTCAACTAGGCCATCTTTGTAATTTAGGTCCATTTTCGGTTTTCCGTCGGGATAAATCAATTTACATCTCCCATCTTTTAAACCATTTTTATAAGAATATAAAGCATACACAATTCCGTTTTCGTCATAGAGCTTTATTTGTCCAGTACCATCTTTAAAAATTCCCTTGTCAAGTTTTTTACCTTTCTGGTCGTTACATTCTACTATTTCTTTTAAATGTCCTTTATCATAAATTTCCTTGCGAGCCACTTTTCCGTTTTCATATAATTGAATAAATAATCCGTCTGGTTTGCCCTCATGAAAAGCCTTTTGACTTTGAAGTTTACCTGATAGGAAATAGGTTTCACTTTGACCATCAGGCAAGTCATTCCTGTAAAATGTTTTGGATTGAATTTTTCCATTTTCAAAATACAAGATCCATTCACCTTCCTTCTTATCAAGCACATAAGAACCTTCTTCTGTAGGTTGGCCGTTTAGGTCAAAGCACCGGTATTTACCTTGTTTGATATCTGCTTTAAACAAGATATCCTTTTCCAAAGAACCATTTTCATAAAAATATTTCCAGGTACGGTCTTTCTTGCCTGATTCATAATAACCAGAAATTTGAATATTTCCATTTGGATAATAAGCAGTATATAAACTGTCTATCTCGTTATTTTTGTTGAATCCAATTTCTGAAATCCTACCATTGCTATAGTAGAATGTAAAAGGGCCATGTTCTTTGTTATTTCTAAAATTTACCCAGCCTTTTGGTTTTCCAGTTTCAAAAAATAATTTCCATAAACCCGTTTTTATTGAGTCATTCAGAAGAAAACCCTGTGTTTTAAGAGTTTTATCTGAGTAATATTCTATAAGTGTATCTTGGGAGAAGCTAAAAATCGGTTTAACTATAAAAAGAATTAGAATTAAAATTTTCCACATAATAACAACCGCTTTATTGATAAGAACCCTGACTTTGCATTAAAATTAGTAAATTATCACAACGTTATTAAATCAGGATATTAATATACGTTAGCACTAAGACTGGATGAATTTGATAGTATCAAATAGAAATGGACACAAATCCTCTCAAATCACAATCTGTCCTCTTTAAAGAATAGTTATATTTTTATTAATTTTAATCTTTTATACAATACTAACCGTCGGCTTTTTGAATAATAACATACTTATTTTTATCCCTACTTATAATGAAGCTGAAAATGTCAAAATCATTTATCAATTATTAAAATCGATAGAACTGCCTGAAAAATTTGATATCCTTTTTTTAGATGATAATTCTCCAGATGGTACCGGACATATAATAAGCGAAATTACGGTTATTGACCCAACTGTTTTTTATATTCCTAGGACAGGAAAACTTGGTATAGGAAGTGCACATCAGGCTGGAATATCCTGGGCTTATGAGCATCATTACCAAACTCTTATAACGATGGATTGCGATCTAACACATTCACCTGAATATATAATTAGATTTTATAATGAAGGTCAAAAAAGCAATGTTGTAATAGGGTCCAGATACCTTCAGAAGGACAGTTTACAAACCTGGAATTTATACAGACGAATGCTCACTAATCTTGGACATTTTTTAACTAAAAATTTGCTAAACATGCCCTATGATGCCAGTGGAGCATTTAGATTATATCGATTGGATTTAATAAATCCTGGAATTTTTAAGCTTATCCAATCTAAAAGTTATTCCTTCTTTTTTGAAAGTTTGCTCATCCTTGATCTTAACAAGATGAGTATCAAGGAAATTCCTATAAAATTACCTAAGAGGACCTATGGCAATTCAAAAATGAATTTAAATGATGCTTGGACTAGTTTTTATTTTCTTTTTAAAATGTTTAATAAGAAGCAGTTTTTTAGAAAAACAATGATTTATGACTTATAGCGGAAATAAAGAAATAATATTTACCGGCAAGGACAAAGAAGTTCAGGATGATTGGAATATCTATTGGTCTAATCAAAACAAAACTACTGGCAGGATTTATGACAAATTCGCAGATTTTTATCGAAACAATATTATCAGACCTGCGCTAAACTTTTTCATATTCAAATACTTTAAAACCAATACTGAAATTCTTCATGCGGGGTGTGGAAGCGGAAAAGTTGATACGGATATTGTTGATCTATATAAAGTTACAGCTTTAGATATCTCTCTTCCAGCTCTTCATATTTATGAATCTGTAAATCCAAAAAAAGCTAAATTAATTCAGGCAAGTATTTTTGAATTACCATTTGAAAATGAATCCTTCGATGGAATTTATAATCTTGGTGTGATGGAACATTTTACAGAGAATGAAATTCAAAATATACTTTTAGAATTTAAAAGAATATTAAAGCCAGGCGGTAAAATTGTTTTATTTATCCCCCCTGTTTTTGGACTTACTGTAAGGGTTTTGGATACAGCTCATTTTATTC
>JACMRH010000027.1 GCA_014376535.1 Cytophagales bacterium
CTGCTGCCAGTGATAAGAATTATAACCGATAGTAGCCACTTGAAACCGAGTGGGCTGATTTGCATTAGCAGACATCAACCCAGAGACTGAAACTTTTAACCCATTTTGCTCTATGTGAGTCTGTGCATTAAGTTGAAAGGCAGTAATGATTAATAGCAGGAATAGTAGTCTTTTCATGAAAGATGGTATCGATTCGATGACAAGGTAAATTCTAAGAGTGCAGTGCAACTGGACTTTGTGAAGTATTGAGATTTAGTATTTAACGCAGTTAACCTTGCAATTTTAGTTTTCAACGCATCGATGTCCTTTTTTTGCCACTCATTTTCTTTATCCAATCTGATCAGGTGCAGAGTTTGAATATACAAGTTTGAGCTTTAACAATTTGGCGTACAATTATTTATAGCTATTTTTTTGCATTTTCCAGGTTCTTCAATTTCCGGTGAATGAGTTGATTCTCTTTTTTTAAGTCGATAACATGTAGCGTCAGTTCTTCGATTTTCTTTAGCAGAAGGGCATTCATCTCGCCGATATTTAATCCCTTTTCCTCCACTTGTTTTGCAGAGGGAACTCCAGGTAAGTGACCTTTTTCCTTAATGTGTTTTTCCACCTCTAGCAATGATTGCAATTCATATCCAGGGTTAAACACATAGTCCGGCCAACCGGACGTTTCTACTTTAATTTCCTTTGCCCGAATGTTGCCGTTCACTGAAAGTCTGCTATCAGGATAATTTGTTCCTATTCCGATATTGCCATTTTGAGTCATTACCATGTTTGGTGTGGAACCATTCTGCCTAGTCATAAATCCCAGGGAGTTGGAGTTTCCTTCCAGCTGCATAGAACATTTTTCTTCGGAAACTTCACCTGAGGGCTGATTTGAGCCTCCACTTATCTGGGCAAAAACAATGGAGTTTCTTGCTGCACTCCCGAAATTCCAGCCATCATTGCTATCCTGAAACCTCCCAGTTATCACCAGATTTGATCTTCCATACGAAGAAGCTCCATTTGTAATTCGCAATACGGTCGACCCGTCAAATATAGGTTGTCCCCGCATTTCCAGTATAGAATTTGGAGTACTGGTACCGATGCCTACTTTCCCTGCAGTTTCTAAGAGTATTCTGCTCCAGTTATTTGAGGGATTGTTGTTGGTCTTTCTAAAATACAAATTTTGGTCAAAAAAGCTTCCAGAAAATTGCATGGCAAAATTATTTGTATTATTGCTGTGCCTGACATCAATCATATGCCACCAATCGGCCGCCCCTGCAGGATAATTAACGGGATTATAAGTTTCAAAAAATCCAGAAACTGCCCCCGCGTCTCCTCGCAAGCCGGCATTGTCCCTAGTCTGAGCCAAAATTAACAATGGTGAGCAGAACACAAGAAACATAACAAAAATGATTTTTTTCATAAAGTTGAGAAAATGTGAATTGATATTTGATTAATAATAGATTCTATTTTTTTTTAAGCAGTCATTTCCTGTTGTTCAAGCAGTACAGTATAAAGTACCCCCCCGAACTCATGCCCGTTTTGTTAATGTAACAAAAGGTTTGAGACAGACCAGCAAGTCACCAAGAATTATGAAAGAGTTTTGCTGCAGACTGTAGCAGCGGTCGCGGAATTTTGTCAACAAAAAATTGACAAGGGGGTTGATCATGGAATCGTATTTCTAGCCAAGCTAGCATGCTAGATTCCAGTCCCCCTGCACTATAAATTTTATTTTCTGAACGGTACTTAGTTCGGTTTCTCGGGTACGGATTCAAGAATCAACGCGCCTTCTTCACTGTAATTATAAGTTTTAGTGGCGTTATTTCTAATTGGACAGTTTATCTCCTAAATCATAAAAATCAACAATTCCAGCAATCGGACAAAATCCATTTTCTTTTCAAAACTCAACGCTGACTGGAGGAAATTTGATAGTCAGATTTAAATAAATTAAATTTGAAATTATGAATAAACGAGTGTTTGATGACTCCTTTAAGACGATGGCTGTAGAATTAACGCATGCCAAAGGATCAGTTAAAGAGGTAGTCGATGAACTTGGGATCGATCCAAGCCGGCTAAGTAAGTGGAGGCGGCTTCAGGCTGCACCAAAGGGAAGCGCAAGTGCTGAAATTAAATGAAGAGCAGCGATGAATTAAAAGGCTTCAAAAGGAACTTAAAGAGGCGCAACTTGAATGTGAAATCTTAAAAAAGGCGGTAAGCTTCTTTTCCAGGAGAGACGGGAGATATTCGGATTTATAAAAGCACACCGATACCTATTTCCCGTTGAAAAGATGTGCAAAGTACTGAAGATAAGCAGCAGTGGATATTACTACTGGCTAAAGCATCCGGTAAGTTTACGTTCAAAAAAGCAAAAAGACCTTTTGGTGGAAATTAAAAATATCTATGAAGATAATAAATGCTGCTATGGCAGTCCCAGGATCACCGATGAATTGAAATCAAAAGAGATATTTTCTTCCAGACCCAGGGTGGCAAGACTGATGCGTAAAGCCAATATCAGGAGCGTGATACGAAAAAGCTATAAGGTACAAATTACGGATTCGGAACATAACTAAATGGGTTTCTGACCTGACTTATATCCAAACGGATGAAAGCTGGCTCTACCTGACCACTGTTATTGATCTGGTCGACAGGAAGATAATTGGATGCGCTTCAAGTGAAACGATGAACGCTGGACAAACCAATGTAGCCGCATGGCAGATGGCCATAAAAAACAGACCAATTATCGATCCACTGATCTTTGATTCGGATAGGGGGATACAATACGCTTGTGAAAAATTAAGGAATTAATTGAAAGGTTTTCCTATTTCTCAAAGCATGAGCCGTAAAGACAATTGCTGGGACAATGCTGTGACTGAAAGTTTTTTCAAGTCCATAAAAACAGAGATGGTATACATATGTGTTTTAGAACCCGGGCACAGGCTAAACTGGAAATATTCGAGTACATTGAGGTATGGTATAATAAAAAATAAAGTCACTCTACTTTGGGGTATTTAACTCCGGCTGAATTTGGGGTACTATTAATGAATACTGAAATTACTGCCCAGAAAAAAATCTCTAGTAAAGTGTTGCAATTCCAACTAAGTGTATATACAGCCTATTAGATAAACAGCAGAGCTTGGCTCAATGAACCAGGCTTTGCTCTTGTTCAGTCACAATTACGAGAGATACACGGCTATAATTTATATTATTTTGTAGATGATATAAATTAGTGAAATTGCCCCAATAACAACAAAAAAAAGCCAATATTTTTTAATGGTACTCCATCCATCATTATTTGAGAATTTTGCCATTAGGCCAATTGATAAAAACAAAAATGACGAGAGTAACTTGATGAACATTTCAAATTCCATAATCTACAGTTAAATTTGAGCTGGCAACGATTTAAAGATAAATCCTATACCAACCATAGTACACATAATAACACTACCCCATAAACCAATATAGGTAGAAAGTGTAGGGCCTTCCCAATTTTTTTTTTCTGAAGAAGGCTTTTCATTTCTAACATTTCGATATATCAGATATGCCGCTATTAAAAAGCCAACGCCAATAAAAAAAAGTTTAAAATCCATACTATTTATCTTTGTCTTTGTCTCTTAGCTTATCGACCGTTTTATCTGTTTGTGATTTGACTCCACTTTCTATAAGCCCCATCGCCTGTTTAACCCCTTCTTTAATTTGTGGCGAAAGACTTGGCGTTGGCCCTGGTATCATTTGATCTACCGCTTTATCTCCTATTCTTCCAATAACCTCATAGGTTGCTTCATTTGCTGCAGTAACTGCAGCATTTTTGCCACTACCTCCAACTAATTCTACAACTATTTCTAGACCCGCCCCAGCCAATGAAACTGCCTTACCTGCCGCCGCAAGTCCTGCTCCTGGTGCGGCGCCTACCCCAGCAATTGGCGCCCCGGCCACAGCTGCAATCCCTCCAACTACAACTGTTTTGTCACCTACATCTTGCATACCTTTCGCCACGCTTAAAAGAGTTTCCTTATTTTCTGCAGTCCATTTTTGAGTTGCGACCCCAGCTTTAGTAACCGCAGATGCAGTTTGATTATAAGCGCTCTTTGTGGTTGCTACGGATTTATCGTAAGTCTTGGAAACAGTAGATACAGTAGAAGTATATGCTTTCCTTAAATCAGCCATAGATGGCCAAGGCCACATTCCATCAGGGTCAATAAACCTAATTGGATTATCAAAAGCATAGGTATATGGTGACCATCTTCTGTCCATCTCCGCTTTCGGATCGATCACATTCCATCTTCCAATGATTGGATCGTAGAACCTTGCTCCATAATCCAGCATTTTCAGTTCATCCTGCTTCTCTTTGCCATTGTACTGGTATCGGTTCTCTGATCCCAA
>JACMRH010000296.1 GCA_014376535.1 Cytophagales bacterium
AAAGATCTGACTTTAATCTTTCGGGAGCGACATATAAAAATTTAACCTTATTGAAAACGCAGTTATCCAGAATCCTGTCTATTTCACGATAAGGAAGACCGGAAAATAAAGCCTCAGCAGTTATATTCTTCCTTTTCAAAGCCTCTACTTGATCCTTCATCAAGGCAATGAGCGGGGAAACTACGATGCAAACACCCTCCAACATCAAACCAGGCACTTGATAACAAACAGATTTGCCTCCTCCAGTTGGAAGCAATGCCAATACATCTTTTCCTGAAATTAATGCATTCACAATTTCCTCTTGCTGAAGCCGAAATTCAGAGAAGCCCCAATATTGAAGTAGTATTTGGCCCGGAGTATTCAGTAGGTAAAATTTTGATTTTGAATATTTAATTCAAAGTAAACAACAAATGATCATGATTGTAGCAGGATTTTATTTTCTGGCCATTTAACTTTGAGCAAATGTCAATCGAACCAGATAAAATATATATAGCCTATTATAAACCAGTAGGGATAGAATCAACCTTAAATAAAAGCATCGAAAATAACCTTGCTGATGCATTACCAATAGCAGAAAGATTGTTCCCACTTGGGAGATTGGACAAAGCTTCTGAGGGATTGATGATCCTGACAAATGATGGTAAAATTTACAATGGAGTTACCAACAGTAAAAACCAAAAAGAGAAAGAGTATGAAGTAAAAGTAGATCAGGCTATTACCGAAGATTTTTTGCTGAAAATGAGCACAGGAATTGAAATCATGGGCCAGATAACAAAAGCTTGTGTAGCTAAAAAAATTGACGAGTTCACTTTTAGCATCATTTTGACACAGGGATTAAACCGGCAAATACGAAGAATGTGCTATAAGCTAGGGTATGAGGTTACTTATCTTAGAAGGATCAGGATAATGAACTTAACACTGGGGAATTTAGAAAAAGGCGAATTTCGTTATTTGACAGAGACTGAAATTGATGAATTAAAAATTCTTTGAGCATGTAAAACAAAAAAGGAGTGACAAAAATCACTCCTTAAATTCCATTACTTTTAGAAATAGCTATTCGTCTTTAGTCTCTTCAAGGTCAGCATGGTTATCTCCACCTATACTGTAATAATTGTTTTCCTCGTCTTCCGATCCTATTTCTTCCAGTTCATCGTCCAGTTCTGAACCTGGCACGTCAAGGTCGTCTCCGCTAAAGTCAGAAACTTCGTTCCATGTTTCTGGATCGGGACTAAGACCTTGATGAACAATTCCTTCTTCGTCAACGTCGCCGATTTTGATAGCGTTTTCATAAATGTCTTCACTTACAGGATATTTCTGATAACCTGGTAAATCAAGATCGTCAGTTAAATTCAAGTTTAAAGGTGATGTATTTTTCATGATATAAGTTATTTAGGCTTTTCAAACCATTTTAAACTGTAAATATTGATATATAGATAGTTGTAAATGGACAATACTTAATATAAAATATTGTACCACAGCCAAACTTAAATATTAAATATTTGGAACGATTTTTTTGTAGTAGAATATTATTTGAAATCATTATGGAAACGAAAGGATATTATCTTGAAGATTCGTCTGAAACAAAAGTCAATTTGACAACTTCAAATAGAGTTTTATCTGTAGCCGGAGGAACATTTTTATTGACTTCTGGAGTCAAAAACCTCTTTGAACCAACTTTGGGTAATTTATTTAGATTGGCAGGCGGAGCATATTTAATTTATAGGGGAATTAAAGGACATTGCCCTATTACTGATGCATTGAACGAGAAAGGAAAAGTTTTGAACATTAGGGAAACCATGGTTATAAACCGTCCTAAAGAGGAGGTATATGCATTATGGAGAAATCTTGAAAACTTACCAAGATTTATGAAACACCTCTCAGAAGTAAAAGTATTAAATGAAAACCGATCTGCTTGGAAAGCAAAAGTTCCTGGAGGTTTAGTG
>JACMRH010000297.1 GCA_014376535.1 Cytophagales bacterium
AAAATTATTATCCTTGCAGGTACAGATGCTATTAGTGGAGGGATATTTGAAGGAAGTCCTGCTATAAACCGAACGTTTTTAGAAAACCATCATGTGGATTTGTATGTTCCTGGAAATCCTCCACATCCGCTTACTTTTATCAATGGGGTTTTGGAAATGATAAAGGCAAGGAAGTAGAAATTATTGTCTACCCTAAAAATATTGATGCAAGACAACTAATAAATTTATTAGTTTTGACAATATTTTAAATGAAGACATTTTTTGAATCCTCTGTAGGTCGCATTACATTAATATTATTTTTACCTTTTCTTCTGATTTTTGGTTTTTTGGTATTTTATAAATCTCCATTTTATTTTACCCAAATAAATCCTCAGGTTGTAAATGCATGGTCTTTTACGGATTCTTTGGACAAGGGGAATTCTAAAGTCATATTTTTGAAGAAAGATCAAAATGGGATTTATTTTTCGTACATTCTTCATCCCGGTTATCAGTATCCATATTCTGGAGTCAATTTTGTTTTAAACAAGGATTCTTTACCTAATTTAAACGGCTTTAATCATCTTAAAATAAAAATAAAAGCTAAGCAAGGCAGCAGATTGCCTATCGTTATCGGATTAGAAGGAGGAATAAAAAGCAAGCCCGACGGTAAAAGGTTTGTAGAGTTTATTCTTCCTGTAAATTCTGAATGGACTTCTGTTGAAATTGATTTTGATAGGTTCAGATCGCCAGAGTGGTGGTGGAAAATGAATGATAAAAAGGAAGATGACTTACCAAATCCAGACTTTTCAAAAATCAGGTTTATTAATGTGCAGAGTTGCCAGATAATAGGTAATGAAAAGGAAGATTTAATAGAAATTGAAAGTATAAGTCTACAGGTTAATATGACTTGGTTTTATTTTGCAAGTTTAATACTTACAGTACTTTATTACGCAATTCTTTACAGTTTCATTAAAAAGAAACCCATAACAAATATTATTTTTAGTTATAAAAAACAAGAATCAGAAATCCGCTCTCAAAAGGAGAAAGACCAGATTATAGATTACATCACTTCAAATTATTACCAACCTAATTTCGGGATTCTGGATATTCAAACTGGAACTGGTGTCTCAGAATCAAAAATTTCGTTCTATATAAAAAATAAAACTGGTCTTACTTTTAAACAGTTTTTAAATAGGTTACGGATGACAGAATCTAAACGATTATTAAAAGAAAGTGACCTTCAGATTTCAGAAATTGCTTATAAAGTAGGTTACAGTAATGTTTCGCATTTCAACAGAATATTTAAAGAATCTGAAGATTGTTCTCCAAACGATTTTAGAAAAAAATAATTCTACCACAATTCTTTCTGGATAATTGACATTTCCCTTAAAGTCCTTCTTATTTGACCCTGTTTTCCTTTTTGTAAACAAATTAATGTCTAATGTAAATTTTAAAAGTGGCTTCCAGACCTACTTTTAAATAAAAATTATGACCAAACAATTTGTTTTAGCAAATCTACTTCTTAGCTCATGTTTTGTATTTTCTCAGTCTCCAACTGAAAAAATAAGGTTAAACCAATTAGGATTTTATCCTTCTTCAGAAAAAGTTGTAATTGTTGAAGATTCAAGTTCTCAAAATAACTTCTGTATTTTAAGAAACGGATTGCAAAAGGATACTGTATTTAAGGGTAAGCTTAGTAAACCACAGACATGGGAGTATTCTGACGAAAAAGTCATGAAAGCTGTATTCTCGGATTTTATTGATAAAGGCGAGTATATTTTAAATGTCCAGGGATTGGGAAATTCTTATCCATTTAGTATTGGAAATAAAAAAATAGGAGAGGCGTCAAAAGCTTCAATGAAAGCCTTTTATCTAGACAGAGCTTCAATAGAAATTCAAAGTAAATATGGAGGAAAATGGTCTCGTAAAGCAGGTCATCTGGATGCTGAAATTCTCGTTCATAATTCTGCAGCATCACCTGGTCGTCCTACAGGAACCATCATAAGTTCGCCAAATGGTTGGTATGATGCGGGAGATTAC
Source organism: Cytophagales bacterium (assembly GCA_014376535.1). Lineage (GTDB taxonomy): Bacteria > Bacteroidota > Bacteroidia > Cytophagales > UBA9547 > UBA9547. The sequence goes on from JACMRH010000297.1 coordinate 2,020, forward strand.
AATAAATATATTGTCAATTCAGGTATTACAATGTACTCATTATTGTCTTTACTGGAAGATTTTCCTTATTACTCGGATTCACTGAATTTGAATATTCCTGAATCTGGAAATAAATTGCCGGATATATTAGACGAGATTTTATGGAACCTTAGATGGATGCTTACCATGCAGGATCCTTTTGATGGTGGTGTGTACCACAAACTTACCAATGCCAATTTTGACGGAAGCATAATGCCTGAATTCGCTAATAAAACCAGGTATGTTGTAAAAAAGGGGACAGCTGCCTCTCTGGATTTTGCGGCAATTATGGCAAAATCATCACGAGTAATCGCTAAGTATCGGAAACAATTGCCAGGTTTATCGGATAGTTGCTTAAAAGCAAGCCTAAAAGCCTATAAATGGGCGAAGAAAAATCCTGCAGTCGCTTATGTTCAAAGCGATCTGTCAGATCCTTCAATAAATACAGGTGCTTACGACGATTTTAACTTCACAGATGAATTTTTCTGGGCAGCTACAGAATTATTTATAAGCACTAATAAATTAGAATATATCGAAGATGCTGATTTAGAGGCGGTATATCAAAGGCCATTTAGCTTACCGGTTTGGCAAAATGTGGGAACACTTGGAATTTTTACTCTTGCCAAAAATGCGAATATATTTTCTGGAGGTATCAAATATGAGGACTATAATTTTGCAGGTGCATCTAAAATCATATTAAATTATGCAAACAGACTTCGGTCTCATAAAAAAGAATCCGCATATGGGATCTCAATGGGAACAGAGACTGGTGATTTTAGTTGGGGAAGTAATTCTGTATGTGCAAATCAGGGAATGTTATTAATACAGGCTTTCTTATTAACAGGCGATAAATCCTATCTTGAATCTGCAAATGCAAACCTCGATTACATCTTAGGTAGAAATGCTGTAGGCTATAGTTTCCTAACTGGTTTTGGAAGTCTGTCAGCCATAAACCCACACCAAAGGTTAAGTGAAGCAGATAATACTTCTGAACCTTTGCCTGGATTTATGGTTGGAGGTCCTAATCCAGGGCAGGAAGATAAAGGGTTTTGTATAGGAAAATATACTTCTTCGCTACCTGCTAAATCCTATACAGACAATAAATGCAGTTACGCTTCAAATGAAATAGCAATTAACTGGCAATCGGGATTTGCATATCTTTCAAATGCCATACATGCCATCAGGATTGGAAATTATAGTTTGATAAATCCCCGATAAAAGGTGACCAAATTAAATTTAACTGTAATAAGTAATTTCGACAATAATTCGATGGAGACACCGAACTTGGAATCAGAACAGATGCTATAAGTGGAGGAATTTTTGCGGATAGCCCGGCTGTTAATAGAGATTTTTTAAATAATGATCATGTTGACTTGGATGTGCCGGGAAATTCTCTAAATCCATTGACTTTTATTAACGGTGTTTTGGAAATGATAAGAGCACGGAAATAATTGATTTACCACGATGTGAACTAGGAAACAGCATTAAGATCAGTAAGCAAACCTTGTGAAACTATTGTGGACTTTGTGGTTAATTTTTTAAGCAGCAATTATCTTAAGGATACTATTTTTTGTAAATAAAATGCAAATACTGTTTACCTAATTCTAATGATTCAGTAGCCTACAAAATCAATCATTAGCATGCTTACATTTTATCATAATTCAAAATTCTATTTATCCTTAATTCTAGGTTTCATTTTCCAGATAAGTTTAGTATTTGGGCAGAATCCATGTTCTAATTATCCCATGGTTGGGTTTGCCACTGTCAATGCAGAAGGAATTTCCACCACAACAGGCGGTGCAGGTGGGACAACTGTCACAGTAACAAACATCAATCAATTGCAGGCTTGGTCATTAACCAGGGAAAATAATACAAGTGCTCAAATCCTTTACATAAGCGGAAAAATTTCAACTGCGGATGTTGCCTCATCTTTGATAACTATAAAAAATGGTGCAAACATTTCAATAATTGGAATCAATGGTGGTGAATTACAAGGAGTTGGACTAAATATTAGAGATTACAATAATGTGATCGTGCGCAACTTGAAAATTCATGAAGTTGTTTATCCTAACGACGGATTGACACTAGATAATGTAAACCACAGTTGGGTAGACCACAATGAGTTTTACAGTATAAATGGCCCTGGAATTGGAGTTGACACCTACGACGGATTGTTTGATATTAAAAAGGGATCCAGATATGTCACCGTTTCGTGGAATGTTTTCCATGACCATAAAAAAGTTTTATTAATTGGCCATACCGATAATGTTAGTGCACAAGCAGAAGACAGTCAATTTAAAATCACCATCCACCATAATTACTTTTATAACAACGATGGAAGAAACCCAAGTTTAAGATTTGGCTTGGTTCACATGTATAATAATTACTTTAAAATTATTTATGATTACGGAATGGCAGTAAGACAAGGCGCACGGGCATTAATAGAAAACAACGTTTATGCCGATGTAAAAACACCGATAGCCACTGATAAATTTGATGGACCAGCCGGATTTGCTTGTGAAAGTGGAAATATTTATAGCAATAGTGGTTCTAGTTCCATAACACAAACTGCCTGTAGTTTTTGGACAAATACAACCATTCCATACAGTTACACATTAGACGTTGCTTCAACTGTAGCTCCTACAGTTATAAAAGATGCAGGGTTATGTAACAATAATGCTAATCCCACCAGGACATTGCCTTTAGATATTATTACGGCAATTGAAAATATAAATAATTATACGCTTTCTAAAGTGTATCCTAATCCTACCAAGACCGAATTTAATATCAATTATTCAGATATTGAAAGAGTGAGTATTTATGCTATTTCAGGAGAAATTATAGAACTACTGAATTTATCTCAAATGAGATTTGGTTCCGATTATTTACCGGGTGTTTATGTAGTCAAAATTGAAAAGAGCGGTAGTGTTCAAACATTAAAAGTTGTCAAACATTAATTAATTATAATATATAAATCAAATCCTTAATATATTTTATTTCAAAATTCACGACCTCCTGATGTGCAATTCCATCAGGATTAAAAAATATACTATCCATTCCAAATCTTTTAGCACCCAAAACATCAGCTTCTAAATCATCACCTATCATTACAGATTCTTTTGCATTACATCCTGCCTGTTTGATCGCAAAATCAAACATCAGTTCGTGAGGTTTTTTATACCCTGAATGTGTTGGAGTAGTAATAGTTCTAAAGTATTTCTTTAAAGCTGTGTTTTCTACTTTTTGCATAGTTGTTTCCTCAAATCCGTTGCTAATAAGATGTAGAGTATATTTATTAGATAAGAAATCCAAAACCAAAATAGAATCGGGGATTAAGTGAGGTTTTGTAGGGCAAATTTTTAAATACTGCTCAGACAAAATTAAGCTCAGTTTTTCGTCCTTGATATTGTGTTGAGAAAGGGCCAAATCAAAACGAAGTGATCTAAATGCTTCCTTCCCTAGTAAATCTTTGTGGTACTGGTCCCAAACCCAACGGTTGGCTTTTTCAAATGATTTATAAAGTTCGTGAGCCGATTTTATCCTGCTCTGTAATTCAAGCTTTTTATATATCTCCTCAATTGTTTCTTCAGAGTTCTTCTCAAAGTCCCACAAAGTGTGGTCAAGATCAAAAAATATGTGCTTGTATTTTTTCAAGATAGCCTGTTTGTACTGGAAGGATATTTTCTTTGGGTCATTTTGTATGCTGCCAGTTCACGATTAGAAAAAAGGATATTGTAAGTTTGAATAT
>JACMRH010000298.1 GCA_014376535.1 Cytophagales bacterium
GTTGAATTATTTCTTCTGCAATACTGTTAAGTGTTTGTCCATTTTGTTGCTGTACTTCTAAAGAAAGGTGGTAAAGGATCAGCGAATTAAGATTCTCTGTATCTAATTGTCTTTCGCTGTTAATTTGAATCTTTTGATGATTATTGCCATGGGTAGTTTTAACTTCTAAAGCCCAATCCGATAATTGAAAATCACGAATAGCCAATTCTGGACCTACCCATGATTGAAGAGTGTTTTTTAAATTGTTAGATTCTAAAATCCATTTCCGTAGAAAAAACAGTTCGCCATATAGCCCTCTCTGCTCTTCCGGACTAAGTCCTTCTGCGGATGCTTTATCAAAAAGTGATTTCCATTTTTCAAGACGATTCAATAATTCTTGAACAACTATTTTTTCATCGCTGAAAGTTGAAATGCCATTAATCAAATCTTCACAAAGCGATGCAAAAATATCTTCATGCAGTTTGTTTGACAGAAGAATAAGTAAAAAGTTTTTAGTGCTATCTTTTTCATCGGGAATCAATTCTGCTTTAATATCTTTTAAATTGGCATATCGGGCAAGATTTAAGACATTGTCATTTTTTAATTTCAATGCAATACATCTGGTTTTTTCTGACTTTCGCAAAGCAATATAAACGTCTGTTAAGATAGCAGAAGAATACCTGCGCAACAATAAGCCAGTTGAAGATGATGTATCATTTTCAAGCTCATACCATATTTCATTAATCTTCGTCATCCGGCAGATTTATTTCAGGTTCGTCCTGTTGGTCAAATTGATTCAATAATTGTTCATGTACAGCAAAACTCACTGCGTCATCCCTGTCATTAGCTGGGAAACTAATTGCATAACCAATTACAGGAGTGGTTGTACTTAATTTTGCCCCTTGAGGGTCAAGGCAATAAATTAATAATAGCGGTCTATTGGGTTTTCTAATAGTATTTCTTACTATTTCACCCCCGGGATAAGTTGGTGTTTTATCAATACCATACTTTTTCCAAGACACAGCAGTGTGGTGAAGTGCCTGCTTATATTCGTCAGGAGTAAGGTCAATAAATTCATCATTTGGACTTACTATATGTGACTTCCGTATGTAATAAATTTCATCATTTGATTTATCGTCTTCTCTTCTGCTTGTTAATCCTATATTATGTCCAGCTATTGAAAATCTTTTTCCTGTTCTTTCATTTGATATTATCCCAACCGACCAATTTTTAAGCACATTAAATCTTTCATTTAATTCTATAAAACGTAAAATATTTGAAGGCGCAGCTGATTTTAAATTGTCATAGGCTTCAAATTGATGCATAAAATCTTTAACTATTTTTAAAGGTATTTCTCTCCATAAATTGAAATTTTTACCTTTTTGAAATTTTGAACCAAGGGCTTTAATCAATGATTCAGCAGCAGTAAAGTTTTTCTGAATTATAACTGGATTTTTAGAAAGCTCATAAGATTCAACCAGCCTCCCTGACCATGACACTCTTACTTCAACAGCTCTGCGGATTTTATTGGAGGCGGAAATTTGAAGAACACCTGGATGTGTCCTTACCCTAAGAGCAAATTGATCTGGAGTACTGCCGGCAACATCCGACATATAATCAAACTCGTCACGTAGTTGTTGTGTTGCCAATGTGATATGGCAGAACCATTCATTCAATTCCCTGCTCACAAATAATCTGCATAAATCAACGTAACCTGTTCGGTAGCCAAACCACCTACCCATCTGCATTAAAGTATCATACATTTTGGATGCCCTTAAATAATAACTTACAGACAAGCCTTCCAATGTTAATCCTCTAGATAATTTATCGCCACCTATAGCAATAACTGAAAGACCTTCCTGATGGTCATAATAATTTAATGCATCGGCAGAACCGCCATTAATTTCCTTTACCAATATTCTTGAAGTTGCTTCATTAAGGAGTGGCAAGACTTCATCCCATGTATGCACCTGCGATTTAGAATCTATATTTATTAGCCTACTGTTTACTATTTGCTCAGAAGTAGTAATGTAAGATTTATATGAAATTGTGTCCTTCTCGAAAGCATTTCTTAATTCTTGAATGATTGCAGGTACATTCATTTCTATTCCCCTTCTGTAAAAATCAAAGGCGTTTTCAACTAACTCTTTTATTTGCTTTTGCCATGCTATTAATCTGGAAATATGTATCAGCATGGAGTTGTGAACATTGACCTGGCCTCTTAATCTTCTTATAGTGCAGGTAAGTATAAAACATTTAATTGCAAGCTTTAAAGAGTCAGGTATTTCTGTTGGTAACGGTATCTCTTTTCTTCCATCAGGATCACTACCAAATTCATAAAA
>JACMRH010000299.1 GCA_014376535.1 Cytophagales bacterium
AGCTTTATATTGACGGGCCATTCAGATGTTGAAACCTTCAGCTGGTCATGGGATAATACCTTGCCTGTTAAAACTACCAACAGCACAACAGACTCAGCAGTTATCACACAGTCTTCTCATTGGGACCCGAATGCAAGTGCTGACAAAGTCTATACTTTAAAAGTAGACCTGCTCAACCATTGCAGTGACACAGCTAAGAAGAACGGAATATTGCCGGTTGCTAAGTCTAAACAAGTAACAGTGTTTGCTCCTGTTGAAGTAAGAGTTAAACTTAAAGCAACACCAGAATTCTGTATGCCAGACCAGGCCGTGCCTTTCGATGCAGATTCTATCACCACCCTTCCAGGACTGAAAAGGACTTATGTGTTCAGCGTGATAAGTGGAACAAATACACAGGTTGTGCAAACAAGCACATTAGACAGGTACCTTGCCCCAGCTGGCTTACTGAAAGACGGAGATGTTGTGTCAGTTAAACTTATTCCTGATGCAGTTCCGAAACAATGTATTGCCTATACTAACCCTGTGGACAGCAAAGTGATGGAAGGTTTTGATTACCCACCATCAGACATTGAAAACCTGACCCCGGTTATTTGTGAAAACAATCCAAATGGTATCAGACTGATAGTAGACCAAAAATCTACTATTAAAGGAAGCAGATGGGATAAGGATATCAAATGGTCTAAAGATGGAACACCACAACCTCAGTTTGATGGCCAGTTTGAAATCGTATTAAGGTCAATTGATGAAAGCGGTAATTATACTGTAAAAGTTGCAAGAAATGTTTGTAAGGATACAAGCAGGACCCTGATAGCTCAAAAGGTTAGGATTTATGAGAAACCAGAAGCTACAGTATTGGTTAATCCATTCCCGGTACCCTATACCGAAGGAGTAAACATCTACCACATGCCTGTTATAGTTACAAAACCAATCAAGGACACACTTACCAAAAGTGAGTACTTCGTAACAACATGGTTGGAAGATCCGAACAATCCTACAACCTTGTTAGTACCTGAAAAGGAAGAGAAGGAAATAACCTATATCCTTACACTTGAAACAGGAAAAGGAGTATGTCTGACCCAGGTACCGGTAACAGTAGTGTACTTCCTGCCACTAGACATTCCGAATGCATTCTCACCAAACGGAGATGGCTTGAATGACAACTGGGTTATAACAGGCCTTGGTAAATACCCAAACACGAAAGTGAAGGTGTATAACAGATGGGGAAGTTCAATGTATGTAGACAATGACGGATACAGAGCAGTATGGAACGGTACACACAACGGAGTGCCATTGCCAACCGGAACATATTACTACATAGTGGAACTTAAAGGTAGCCCGGATAATACCGACCAGAATAGAACGGGATCGCTTACTATAATAAGGTAATCTACATTCTTAATAGATTTTAAGGTGCTGATGTTTTTTACATCAGCACCTTTTTTTATGTTTATCGGAGACGAAATAATGGAGAGATATTGACCTTGGATTTAAAAATTAGAATCGCCAGATATGTTTTAATCCCTTTAGGCGCTATCATCATTTCATAGTATTCTTTTGCAAGCCTAAGGTGTCCATATAGCACTGACTGTCTAAAATAATATGATAGGCCTTTTTGAAAACTATTAAGCTCCTCCGTATTTCTCAACCTGGAATGCGCCCAAATAAAAGTGGATAGGGTAGACCTCAACATTTTATCCGATTCAGTTGAGTAAAATTGCGTGGAAAGTGATTGTCCTAAAATCCTTTTTTGAGTCGTTATGACAGGAACAAAATGGATTTTGTAGAAGTATGAACACTTTACCCAAAAGTCAAAATCTTCAAAAGCTAAGTCTTCATTGTATGACCCAATATTTAAAAAGCTAGTCTTTCTAAATATTGTGGACGGTGATGGGATTATATATTCTTCCAGAATGTTTTTGAAAATATCTCCGGAAGGAAAGTATTGTTTTGACTTTGTATTGCTAATAAGTTTTCCATCTGCATTAATATATTCGATATGTGAATAAATCATTCCATATGAATCATCAAGCTTTTCGAATTCCTTTAGCTGAATTTCGATTCTGTTAGGTAATAGTATGTCATCCGCAGAAAGGTCAATCAGATACTCTCCTTTGGCATATTTTACTGCTTCATTAAAGGCCTTGCAAATGCCCAGATTAGCATTGTTTTTAATAAAAAGAATGGAAGGATTGTTATCTAGCAAACCCTTGATTTTTACTATGCTATTATCAGAAGATGCATTGTCGACCACAATAAGCTGGACATTATTGTAAGTCTGGTTTAATACTGAAGTGATTGCTTCCTCAACATATTTTTCATGGTTGTAACAGGTGCAAATAACTGTGACAATAGGTTCGGATTGATTTAACATAAAGATCAAAAACCGTGATTTATGATTTTATACCCATTATTAATGATTATACCAATTTTTACAAATCGTAATTCAATGTCGTTTACTTAAGGATTTCTTAAAAAAAACCATAAGATTATGTTTTTAATCATCACTTCACACTTCTTTTTGCTTAGACCACAAAGAAGCAAAAAGTCAAGGCTGTGGAAGAAATAACTAAATTTCTCTCCCTACACACGAAATCCTGCGAACAGGCAATTTTTTAAGAACCCATATGTTCAGGCTATCGGGCAAGCAGTCTTTCTTTTGCCATCGCTCCTGAAGAAATTTTAACGTCATTTCTACCAAGGCCAGGCATTAACATTAAGCAAGTAGCGAAAATAGAACTTTTCCAAAACGCTATCAGCTATTAGCTTAATAATCCAACTCAAGCCCTAGTTTCTGTTTGAATTCCATTAACTCAGGGTATTTTTGAATTAGATGGTTGAATTTTTCTGTTGGTGTGTATGCCTTAATCGAATTTTCTTCTTTTCTCTCAATCTTATAGTCAAGATTTAAAGTTGGGCAATTAGTTTCTGCCCTTAAGTATTCAATAAGTTCGTTTTTAAAGACATTAAGGTAATCTGCCTGAAAGGCGTTGTCTACTGTAAAACAAATGGTCGTGCCTTCAATACGAAGTGTTCTGTCTTTAAGAATCAGATGTTCATTGATTTTGCCTTGCTTGTCTTTTTGCTCTGCAAGAATATTCCAGATCCTGGTGGTATTTTCAATTTCAAGATTGCTAACAAAAGTTTGTACTTCTTCTTGTACAACTATCTTATTTACTTCAATAGGTTTGCTTATGTTTTCTGCAACACTCTTAAAGTCAGGCAGTTTAGCTGTAGACTTAAGTGTTACAGGTAACTTAATGTCATTTTTTTTTTCAACAACAGCAGTTACTTCTGTTGTTAAGGGTTCGGTATCAACTTTTTTTTTTAACTCTTCAACGCTTCGGGCGAGTTGAAGGGCTTGCATTAAGTAAGCCATTTTCATTAATGCCAGTTCAATGTGAAGCCTGGTATTTTTTGAAGATTTATATTGCACATCGCATTGGTTTGCGATAGACAAACCTGAAAGTAAAAGAGAAGTTGAAGCCTGCTTTGATTGTTCTTTATACTTTTGCTTTGCGCTTTCTGATACTTCTAAAAGTTTTAAAGTTGCTTCATCCTTGCAAACCATGAGGTTTCTAAAGTGTTCACAAAGGCCTACAATAAAATTATGTCCGTCAAAGCCTTTTGCAAGTATTTCATCAAATAAAAGAAGAAGGTTGGATGAATTTTCTGTCAGGATGGCATCTGTTATCTTGAAATAGTAATCATAATCAAGTATATGGAGATTATCTATAGTTGCCTTGTAAGTGATGGCATTTCCCAGTGAATAAGTAACAATCAGGTCAAAAATAGATAATGCATCACGCAGGGCTCCATCAGCTTTTTGGGCTATCAGGTGCAATGCCTCTTCTTCGTATTTGATTTTTTCTTTGTCAGCAATTTTTACCAAATGGTGGGTAATATCCTTAACCTGTATCCTGTTAAAATCAAATATTTGGCAACGTGAGAGGATGGTAGGAATTATTTTGTGCTTTTCTGTAGTTGCCAGAATGAAAATGGCATACGATGGTGGTTCTTCAAGTGTTTTCAGAAAAGCATTAAATGCTGAAGCTGACAACATGTGAACCTCATCAATTATATAGATTTTATATTTACCGGATTGAGGTGCGTAACGAACCTGTTCCACAAGGTTACGAATGTCATCTACAGAATTGTTTGACGCTGCGTCCAACTCATGGATATTCATTGAGGCCCCTGTGTTAAAACTTTTACAGGAGTCGCATTTATCGCATGCTTCAGCGTCTTCAGAAAGATTTGTGCAATTAATGGTTTTGGCCAGAATACGTGCACAGGTTGTTTTTCCTACACCTCTTGGACCGCAGAATAAAAATGCCTGGGCAAGGTGATTGTTTTTTATAGCATTTTTAAGCGTAGTGGTAATATGCCCTTGTCCTACAACTGTTTCAAATGCTGATGGCCTGTATTTTCTGGCGGAAACAACAAAATTTTCCATTTACAAATGTACGTGAAGGATCACATATCACCAATGAATGTTTTGGTTAAGTCAGGACTTAACCAAAACATTTACGAATTACGATTTAATGACGTTTATTATTCAGTATCCAGTAGCGAGACTGATGCAAAAAAAATAGAATCATACATAAAGTTTAACGCCAAACGCACAACTCATAACGGACAACTCACAACAGATATTTATTTACCTAAATAAAACTCCCAATCGTACATTTTGTGTTCTGTAAGAACTTCTACACCATAATATGCCTGTTGACCTTCCATAGCCAGTTTATAATAGTATTTTCCTTTGTTCATTTTAACAGACATTCTTTCCTGAGGTTTTAACTCAATCTTCTCATTGCCAAATTTTAAACTCAGCTTTCCTTTTGTGTTATTATAAAGCTTTAATACGGGCATCTTCATTTCTGAATCTATTATTGCCTGTTTAATTTCATCTTGCGTTTGGGCAAGATATGGAACTGATTTTACCAAAAGTATATTCTGTCTTGAAAGAAATCCATCTTTATTTCCATTGATATGGTGAACTTTATAACTGTCTTTACCATACAGGTCCAAAGTATAAATAAGGATTCCGTCCCCTTTTTTACTTTTTTTAACAACTTTCGCTCCGGTTGAATCGGTGATGCTTACATCTGAAGTTAAATAACCCAAATAAGTTTGAGAAAATGCCTGACTAACAAGAGCAAAAGTCAGGATTGTTAAAAGTTTGATAGTCTTCATGATTTTTTAATTTTTAGTTAGAAAAGAATGTTTGAATAAGTTGTGATGTTGATCGCAATTATGGCTTTCAAGAAATCTGTCATTTTTAATATTCAATTCTTTTTCCTGAGGTTCTTCGATTAGTATAGGAGCAGCGAAATTTGACAAATCAGGCTGGCCAGCATCTATCCACGCTGTATACCAAACATCTGCAAGTGTTTTAATTGCTGAAAGCATTTGTCTTTCTACTTGTCCATTTAACAATTTTGAATATTGACTTGAAAATGCCGGTGAATAAGTTCTTAAAGTAATTCCATTTTTTTCCTCAAATGAATACTTATGGTCTTCTGAAATGCTTGAGGATAATTGAGCTTCAAATTTTAATACACTATCGACCGCATTGTTGGATTTGTATACAGTGCTCCATGCTAAAGCTTGAACATCATCAATATAAGCCGCTTTACCTGCCAGAAGGTCATAATTTATTGAAAGCAATTCAGGAACCCTAGTTTCCCATAATCCGTGAATACCAACCTGGTTAGTTAATTGACCATTGTAATTGTGTGTAGTGTGAAGTGGCACATGGGCATCTCCAATATAATGACCTAAGTCTGATGCTATTCTTAGGATCTTTTCAGCATCTTTATCCTTCATTGCTTTTACAAGCATATTGTAGGTCTTGAAAATATGCCATGGCAGAATACCATGTTTTTCAAGCGTGTCAGCAGAAAGTAATTCCTGAGCCTGGGAGAAATATTTAGGAAGGGATTTTAACGATGTGTCTTTTTTGTAAACATCCAGGTCTATGTAGTGCCGGCAAGCTTCTTCCTTTACTATATACCTTCTTTGATCAGGCTTAACAGCATTTGAAGTAATGAAATCGCTGTTCGTTTTGAAAAATACCAGGAGCGAACTTTCAGGTAAAGAATAAACAGCGTGTTTATTTATGTGCTTATGAGCATAAAATCCCCAGCAGAAACCTAATTGTTTCACTGTGGCAATAATGAATATCACTATTTTTATTTTTAGACTCAAAATTGAACTATTTCTATTCGAAAATAGCCCAATGCTTTAATTTATGCAATAGAGAATTGCATTATGTTTATTATTTGAAACTTAATCATTGAAAAATACAAAACTAAAATGGTACTATTTAAAGAGTGTTTTGACCTAAAATTATATCTAAGGTTTCTGCAATATTAGAAGCTATTGGCCAGTCTTTTGAATTTTCCTCAGTGTTTACCAAGATGCCTTTAATTCCCAGTTTCCTGGCAGGGATCAGGTCCCTTACTTTATCTCCGAGCATCCATGATTTTGACACATCAATATTGAATTTGGCAATCGCTTTTTCAAACATCAACGATTCTGGTTTTCTCGTTAGTGATTCAGTAAAAGAAGGATGATAAGGTGAAAAATAAAATTTATCTATAAGGTTGCCAGAAATTTTTTGAAAGTAATCATGACATTCTTTCATGTCCTCATAAGAATAAATCCCTTTGGTAATTCCTGATTGGTTTGTAATGACAACAAGCAGATATCCAATGTCTTTCAGTTTTTTAAATCCTTCAATTACGCCTGGAAGAATTTCGAATTCACTTACTTTGTAAACATAGTCAGGGTTATCGCGATTGATGACTCCATCGCGATCAAGGAATATACATTTATTCATGAATGTGGGGAAAAATAAAGGGCCTTAAAAAGGCCCTTTAGAATTAGTTTCTGTTGATAGCGTTTAGATCTTCAAACGCGGCTTTTAATCGGGTGACAAATGTTTTTTCAGCTTCCCTGATCCAAACACGTGG
>JACMRH010000300.1 GCA_014376535.1 Cytophagales bacterium
GAAATATAAATTTTGTTTGGTTCAAAGCTTTTTAGCTTAAAAGTTTTAGGAGCAAATCAAATTTAACTTGTTTCCTGTCCACTATCAATATTAAAGACCGCTTTTTTTAGCCAGAATAACGGAAAATATTGCTTCCACGAAAGTTTTGAAGTATTTATTCGTGCAAATATGTTCGCATTTTGTACTTACGGGCTATAAAAATAAACCCTATCGCAGTAATAAACATCATTCCGACGAAAAACCAATAATAGTTAGCCCCAACAAGTTTTGATGTTCCATCAGGATTTTGGATTACATAATTGATAATAGCTGTTATCAGATTTCCTAGTGAAATTGAAAGCATGTACATTCCCATAATCAGGGATTTCATATTATGAGGTGCTTGGGAATAAGAAAATTCCAATCCAGTTCCATAAACCAATACTTCTGAGGCTGTTAAAATTATATAGGCAACCACTTGCCACATAATAGATATTTCAACATGCTGTTGTATTTTTTCTTCTGCTATCGCTATAATTATGAAAGAAATAGCTGTAAGGAACATACCTATTGAAATTTTCCTTAAGGGTGTAAGAGGAAAGAACTTACTCACTTGTGGATAAAGAAAATAAGAGAAGAACGGAACAAAAATGATTACAAATAAAGCGTTTAGAAACTGGAGCTGATCCGGCAACATATCAAAGTTTATAAAGCCAAGATCTACATGTTTGCTCATGTATTTGGAATCTGCTTGAATAACCCAAGCCGACCCTGTTTGCTCATAAAGAGACCAAAAAATGGCAATAAACAGGTAAATAATTCCAATTGCTTTAAGGGTTGCTATAACTTCAGGATTCTTAAAGTTTTCAATATATTTTTTGAAACCAACAGGAGGCACTGTTATGTATTTATTTCTTCCCAACCAAAAAACAACAGTTGCAACCATCATTAATATTCCAGGAACCCCAAATGCTAAGTGTGGGCCGTATTGTCTTAGCAAGTAAGGAGTAAGTAGGATTGAAAAAATAGAACCGATGTTTATTGACAGATAAAACATATTGTAAACTTTTTCCAGCAAGTGGGAATTTGACTTATTGAACTGATCACCTACATGTGCTGAAACACAAGGCTTTATGCCGCCAGATCCTAAAGCGATTAATGTTAGCCCCAAGGATAGCCCCAATCTGGTTTCATCTAAAGCCAGTGCAAGGTGCCCGGCGCAGTATACCATTGATAAAACAATAATTGTTCTGTATTTACCCCAAAGAATATCTGACAACAATGCCCCAAGTATGGGGAAGAAATAATTAGCTGTCAAAAACATATGGTACCAAACCTTGCTTTCTTCACTACTCATCGGGTCTGGCTGACCAGCCGCATCCATCAGGTACTTGGTCATAAAAATGGTGAGTATGGTTTTCATACCATAATAACTAAACCTTTCAGCAAGCTCATTACCTATAATGTAAGCTATACCTTTCGGCATTTTGTTATTATTTTCCATAATGAGATGTTTTTTAGAGCAAGTTTTTCAAATTAAAAGACTATTCAGGTACTAAAATAGTTTTTTACTAAATATCTGATAGCTTTTTAAAATTTACACCTGATGTTTTCTAGTTTTGCCGTGATTCGTATAAACATTCTTTATGTACCAGATACTTTTAATAATCCACTCTATTCTAAGATATGCTTTTCTTTTTTCAGCATTATACGCCATCTATCTTGCTGTTTCAGGATGGCAAGGCAAATTGCCATATACTGCAAAAGATAATAAGGCAAGTGTTTTCTTGATACTATTTACTCATACACAAGCTGTAATAGGGTTGCTATTGTATTTCGTTTTTAGTCCATACTCTGCAACTCCCATGAAAGAAGCAATGAAAGATCCTGTATTAAGGTTTTGGAAAGTAGAACACATCACCATTATGCTGATTGCTGTAGCCATTATTCAGACAGGAAGAATTTTATCTAAAAAAGCATCTACAGACTTAGCCAAACATAAAAAAGCTGCAATATTTTATATAATTGGCTTACTGTTGGTGCTGGCAAGTATTCCATGGCCATTTGCCCAGGTAGCAAGACCATGGTTTAGATTTTAAATGAAATTAAAAGAGCCTGCTCCAATATGAAGCAGGCTCTTTTAATTTTAGATTTTCAGTAAGTGTTTATTCTTTTGATTTTGACTTACTTTCTTTCTCTGTTTTATTTGACTTGTTAGCACTCTTCGAAGGAGTTGCTTTTGCGGATTTACTTTTTTCGTTTTTCATAGCCATTGTTATTTAGGTACGATTACATAAGTAAAAACTCATGCCATGCTATTGTGTAGTTTAAGCCACTATTGAATATTCTTTTAATTCCTGAATAATCTAAACCAATTCGAAGTCAAAATTATTTGAACATTCAGGAAATGTTTACTAACAACAAGGAACTATCCAAGAAAAAAGAGATATTTTGCAACATTAATCTCTATCCGTCAATTATAACACAGTTTATTTTTGGCAACAGGAATACTTTTTAAAAATTAACTAATAGGAATAAAAACAGGTATGAATCGTTTTAAAATTACATTAATAATTCTTTGTTCTATTGCTGTGGGCTTATTAAGTGGCTTTGTCCTGGCTTCAGATGATAAAAACAATGAGGCATTAACTTCCGGATTAAACAAAATGCGAGAAATACTTACTTATGTTAATCATGATTATGTAGATACCGTAAACACAGAAAAGCTTATAGATTTTGGCATTCAAAAGATGCTGGCTAAACTTGACCCCCATACAGTGTATATTACCAAGTCCGAAACGGAGCAAACAAAACTTCAGCTCGAAAGCAATTTTGATGGTATTGGAGTTGAATTTAATCTCATCAGGGATACTATTGTAGTAGTTGCCCCTATAACAGGAGGCCCTTCAGAGCAACTAGGAATATTATCCGGCGATAAAATTGTAAACATCGATGGAGAAAATGTGGCGGGTGTACACATGACCAACATGGGTGTGTTTAAAAGATTAAGAGGACCAAAGGGAACGAAGGTTAAAGTTAAAATTAAAAGAGGAGCTTCCTCTAAGTTGGTAGATTACACCATAATAAGAGACAAAATTCCAAGTGTGTCTGTTGATGTTAGTTACATGATCGATGATTCAACTGGATTCACTAAAGTCACCCGTTTTACTGCTACTACCGATCAGGAACTTCATGACAACCTTAAAAAATTGAAGGAAAAAGGCATGAAAAGACTTGTTCTTGATTTAAGGGACAACTCAGGCGGATATCTGAATACTGCTGTAAAAATGGCTGATGAATTTCTTTCTGCAAATCGTAATATAGTTTATACTAAATCGAAAAACACCCGTTACGATCAGAAATACAATACTTCATTTCTGAATGATGGACTTTTTGAAAAAGGTTCTTTAATCGTTTTAATAAATGAAGGAAGTGCTTCTGCATCTGAAATTGTTTCAGGCGCATTACAGGATAACGACCGCGCTTTGGTGGTAGGAAGAAGGTCATTTGGTAAAGGCCTTGTTCAAATGCCGATTCCGTTATCTGACGGTTCTGAGTTAAGACTTACAATATCAAGGTATTATATTCCAAGTGGCAGGTGCATCCAAAAACCATATTCTATGGACGATGAAGGAGAAGCATACCAAAAGGATCTTTTAAACAGGTTTAAAAAAGGAGAATTTTTTAGTGCTGATAGCATAAAACAAAGTGATTCCGTAAAATTTAAAACACTCTCCGGAAGAATAGTATATGGTGGTGGAGGAATTATGCCAGATTATTTCGTAGCAAGGGATACTACTCCTTATACAACAACACTTGCAGAAATGTATAATAAAGATGTACTAAGAGAATATTCTCTCCAATACTTTATCAATAACAAAAAGAAGCTGGAAAAATTAAGCCTGGCCGAATTCAAGAAGAATTTTATTATCTCTGATGTTCAGTGGAAAGAAATTTTGCTTTTAGCTAAAAATTCCGGAGTTAAAATAAAAGACGATGAACTTAAACGTTCAGAATCTTTTATTAAAAATCAAATTAAGGCCTTGATTGCAAGGTCTATGTGGAAAAATGAAGGTTATTATTCGGTTACAAATGAGAACGATGAACTTCTACAAAATTCAATTAAGCTTTTTGCTAAGGCACGCTTAATTACTAAATAATAACTCTTTACAATAAAAATGATCGAAAAAGCTATTGGTATCCTGGATAAAAAACTTTTATTCTTAAGGTTACTATTAGCAACTTTAATCTTGCTAGACCTGCTTTATGCAAAGTTGTACTTTCCACAGAGCACAAGTGAATTTGACCTTTTTGAGCTTAGGTTTTTAGTTTCCATTTTGCTTGCAGCAAATTTTGCTGCAAGCTATTTTTTTGATTACAAAAACAAGGTTTTTTATCTGTTCACCTATTGTTGTCTTTTAATTAACACAGCCTTTGATCTTTACCTGCTTTATGTTCATAAATTCCACTTTGTAAATGTTTCTGAGTTTGTATTTACATTGTTGATTACAAGCTTGTTATTTCTAAAAATTCGATACGTAGGCTTTTATTTATCAGTAGTATTTGCAATAATATTTTGTTTTAATATAAGTCTGGACCCGGAATTTAGTGAATTGGTTTCCAGGTCAATCTTTATAGGGCTTTTTTCATGTATCGTTTTTGTATTCTGTTCGCTTAAACTATTTTTTGAAAACAAATTTTTGCAGCGTGGCAATCTGCTTAAATATCTTTATCATGAATCCAGGGAAAGCATTATTCTGGCTGATCCCAAATTGAATGCAGTTAAGTTTATAAACTCAATAGGGAAATCTATATTAAAAATCAATAGTAAAGATGCCCTCTCCGAAATGCCTTTTGATAAGCTGCTGGAAAGTTGCGGCATTGAATTAAAAATTAAGGATATAGAAAATGAAATAAGGTCAAATGGAAGTTTTCAGCAAAACATAAAATTTATTAAAGAGGATGGAGAATTGTTCTCAGGATCAGTTCATATAGAGCTAATTCCTGAGGATGGAAAAATACTTTGGTTGATTAGATTTGTAGATCTAACCGAACAGTTCAATACCAACAGAAAGCTTAAAGAAAACCAGGAAACATTTGTTCGATTACTTGATGCGATTCCTCATAAAATATTTTTAAAGGACCCGCAAAGCAAATTTTTGGTTGTTAACAAGACAGTCGAACAAACCCATAGCCAGGACAAGGAATTTTTTATAGGCAAAACTGATTACGACCTCTTTCCAAGTGAGAAAGCACAAGCATTTCTTGACCAGGAAAAAGATGTTATACAAAACTTAAAAACCATCTCATTTACTGAAGAAAAGGTTGTAATGGCTGATGGCAGTGAAAGGATGTTCCAGATTACAAAAATGCCATTTTTTCTACCTGAATATAAAAAATATGGTTTATTTGGGCTAGGCATAGATATAACCCAAATAAACAATTATCAGGATAAATTAAGAAAAAGTGAGGCCAGCTACCGCACTTTAATGGAACAAGCATCAGACGGTATTTATTCGGCAGATAAATTCGGAATTATTACAGATGCAAACCCTAAAGCATGTCATATGCTTGGATACTCCAAAGGGGAATTGGTAGGTTTTAATGTGAAATCGCTTACAGATGAAAAGGATGACAGGATTTTTAACGTAGAATCAGTAGATTTTAGTGAAAAAAAATCTTTAATAGTTGAGAGAAAGTTTAAAAAAAGAGATGGGAGTATTTTTATAGTTGAACTTTCTGTAACCATTCTTCATGATGGCGGACATCAGGGTATCATGCGTGATATTACTGAAAGGAAAAGAATGGAGAAAATTGTGCTTGATAATGAGAAAAAATTCCGCGCCCTTATTGATAGTTCGTATGATATTACAGCTATTTTAGATGAAAATCTGATTGTCAATTTTATTAGCCCCTCCGTTCTAAAAATATTAGGATACTTACCAAAAAAGATAGAAAACCGAACCCCTTTTGATTTAATTCATCCTGAAGACAAAGCTCCCACTGAATTATTTTTAAGAGACTTGCTTACATCGCCTAAAGAATTTAAAATTCTAAAGGAAATCAGGATGCGTGCTTTCCAGGGTGCTTACAAGTATTTTGAAGTGGCTGGGAATAATCTGGTTGGAGACCAGGCTATTAATGGCTTGGTTATTAACCTGCACGATATAACTGAGAGAAAAAATTCTGAAACCCAGTTACTGAATACGAATTTTGAACTTGACAGCTTTGTTTACAGGGTATCACATGATATAAAAGCTCCTTTAAGGTCAGTTATGGGGCTTATTGGTATAGCCAAACTTGAAAATAAACAACCAGAGATAAATAGTTATCTCGATATGATGAACAAGAGTGTTTTAAATCTTGATTATTTTATAAAAGACTTGACGCTCTTCTCTAGAAATTCACGTATGGAGTTGGAATTCAATAAGATAGATTTTGAAAAACTAGTAAGTGAATGCATTGAAAACCTGAAATTTATGGACAATGTTGAGAAGGTTGAAATTCGGAAAAACATTAAGGAAAAAATATTTTTCTACTCAGATATTACAAGAATTACGACAATTATTAGTAACCTGCTTTCCAATTCGCTTAAATACCATAAATTTGAGCAAAATAAGTCTTTTGTTAACATTGTAATCCGAGATGAAAACAATCAGTTGGTAATTGAAGTTGAAGATAATGGCGTGGGTATTAATCCAACTTATCAGGATAAGATTTTTGATATGTTCTTCCGGGCATCAGAAAAATCTTATGGATCAGGGCTGGGTTTATATATAGTAAAAACAGCAGTAAATAAATTAAAAGGAAAAATAACGGTGCATTCAGTTCCGGATGAAGGCACGACGTTTAAAGTTGTATTACCAAGATTAACTGTAACAAACAATGGCTAAGAAAATTAACCTGGTGATGCTGGTGGACGATAATGACACTGATAATTTTATAAGCCAAAAAATTATTGAGTTAAATGGTTTTGCAGACCGCGTCATTGCGAAAAACTCAGGAAAAAGCGCATTAGAATACCTTGAAGCAAATGAAAACAACCCGGCTGAACTTCCGGATGTAATTTTTCTTGACATTAACATGCCTATCGTCGATGGATTTGTTTTTCTTTTTGAATTTGAACGTTTCAATGATGAGCTGAAAAAGAAGTGTAAAATTGCTATCTTGTCAAGCTCTGATAATAAAAGAGATATTGAAAGAATAGTTGACAATGATTACGTGGTAAAATATATCACAAAACCCCTCACGCAAGACGCGTTAATTGAAATAGGCAGCGTTCTGTAATTTCCTTTTTAACGTGGACAAATAACAAAATTAATGTCCAATATAGTAGCCATTGTTGGCCGCCCCAACGTGGGCAAATCGACTTTTTTCAACCGCATGGTAGGCGAGCGTATCGCTATCATGGACAATGTAAGTGGAGTAACCAGAGACCGGCATTATGGCCATTCCGAATGGTTGGGTTACTATTTTACCGTAATCGATACAGGTGGTTATGTCGAAGGTTCTGATGACAGATTTGAAAGCGAAATCAGGAAACAGGTGACCATGGCCATTGAAGAGGCCAACGTGGTTTTATTTGTGGTAGATGCAAAGGAAGGTGTAACAGATCTTGATAAAGATTTTGCAAACGTAATACGAAGGTTTAAAAAACCCGTTATTTTGGTAGCCAATAAAGTAGATATGCCGAGTCAGGCAAATTACATCTCTGAATTTTACGGGCTGGGATTAGGTGAAATTTATCCTGTTTCTTCACAAACAGGTACAGGTTCTGGCGAATTGCTTGATGAAGTCATAAAACATTTTCCTGAAAGAGGTGACGAAAATCCTTATGAAGGTTTGCCAAGAATTTCAATTGTTGGGCGACCAAATGTGGGTAAATCTTCGTTTTTAAATGTATTGATTGGAACAGAAAGAAGCATTGTAACTGAAGAAGCCGGAACAACCCGGGATTCTTTGGATACACGTTACAATATGTTTGGCAAAGATTTTATTTTGACAGACACTGCAGGAATCAGACGAAAGGCTAGAGTTAGTGAAGATATAGAATTCTATTCTGTTCTGCGAAGCATTAAGTCTATTGAAAAATCTGATGTATGTATCGTGATGTTAGATGCAACTTTAGGATTGGAAGCGCAAGACATGAACATTATCAGTCTTGCTCATAGAAATAAAAAAGGAATTGTAGTATTAGTTAATAAATGGGACTTAGTGGAAAAGGATACAAATTCTGCTAAGAAAATGGCAGATTATATTTATTCCAGAATGGAACCGATTAGTTATTTTCCGATCATTTTCACCTCTGTTACTACTAAACAAAGGATTTTTCAGGCAATAGAAAAAGCTTTGGAAGTTTATGATAACAAAATGAGGAAGATTACAACCTCAGAGTTGAATGATAAACTATTGCCTGAAATTGCAGCTTACCCACCACCTGCAATGAAAGGAAAGTACATCAGAATAAAATATATAACACAGATCCCTACTCATAATCCGGTGTTTGCATTTTTCTGCAATCTTCCTCAGTACATTCAGGTTCCATACGAAAGGTACCTGGAAAATAAGATGAGAAAACATTTTCAACTTGAAGGTGTTCCAATTCAATTGATTTTCAGACAAAAATAAATTCAGTTGGCGGTTGTCAGTTGACAGTTTAACGGATTAGATGGTATTAACTTTCAACCTTATCCTTCAGTAGTTAAACTATATAGTCTAAGTGCAAGATAATGCTTCCTTCCATAGACTTCTGTCAACAGTCAACCGTTAACCAAAGAGTTATTTTTCATTAAAAAATACTAACAATAATTACGGTAATTCAATTTATTCTCCTTAAATTGCCAATTATTGTATAAACATTAAACACACTCCTAATGAAAAACTCAATCCTTTTAATTGCTGTTGCTTCTGTTTTCGCTCTTGCTTCTTGTGGTGGAGAGAAAAAAACTGAAACTTCTTCTGTTGATACTATGGCTGTAAGCACTATGGATTCTTCTGCAGTTGTTGCAACTGATTCTTCTTCTATGATGTCTGATTCTTCATCTATGATGAAAGATTCTTCTATGACTAAGTAATTTTAGAAAAGAAAAATGATCTTGAAACCCGGGCTTTCGTTCGGGTTTCTTATTTTTAGGGGTGAGTACTCCAGACACCAGCATTCAGATTTTTAATAAGTACCTGCCATCTTCTACAGTCCGGTATTGTCATTCACTCTGGCAACAATACAAGTTCAGGTTTATAGTATCTCCTAAAAGGGAAACAAAGCTTGGAGACTATCGCTTTGAAGCTGAAAAGGGCCATCATATTATTACTGTGAACGGAAACCTCAATCCAATGTCTTTCTTAACAACCTATATTCATGAAATTGCCCATCTGGTAGCTTTCAAAAAATATGGAGGAAAAGTGCTTCCGCATGGTAAAGAATGGAAACATGAATTCCGGGAGCTATTTCAACCTCTCTTAAACGAAACAATTATTCCCCGTGACTCCATTGTCACTTTACAGAAATATCTTAAAAACCCCAAAGCTTCCTCTTGTTCTGAACATGGCTTGTTTGATTCTGTACATGTTACTGAGCTGAAACAAAATGAATCTTTGGTGGTTGACTTAAAAGAGGGCCAGCTTTTTTCTTTAAAAAAACGTTCTTTTAAAATGCTGGAACATAGGAGGACTAGGGCCTTATGCCAGGATATAAACAATGGAAAAAGATATCTTGTGCCGTTGAAATCGGTAGTAACAGTTATTTAATTTAATACTGAACTCATATTTTATATAAAAGGTTAAAATTTTTATGAACGTGCTTGTCAAAGTTTGTGGAATGAAATTAGAGGAAAACATAGCATCCGTTGCTTTGTTACAACCTGACTTTATGGGTTTCATCTTTTACCCTTCATCACCAAGAGATGTCTCAACTTCTCTAACCATTGAAATTTTAGGAAAAATTTCTAAAGAGATTAATATAGTTGGTGTTTTTGTAGATGAAACATTGGAAAATGTTCTAGCTATTAGCCACAAATTTGGTTTTAAATATGTGCAGTTGCATGGTAGAGAAACTGTTGAATATTGTAAAACATTAGGTCAAAAAGGCTTAAAGATCATCAAGGTATTCTCTATCAAATCTGAAGACGATTTTAAAGATATTGAACAGTACAATGATGTATGCGAGTTTTACTTGTTTGATACTAAAAGCCCTAAACATGGTGGTACAGGACAAAAATTTGACTGGAAACTACTGGAAAAATACAATGGACAAAAACATGTATTTCTAAGTGGAGGCATTAGTTCTGATGATGTTGAACTAGTTCATGAGGTATTTCGTAAGTTCTCTTTTATAAAAGGTCTTGATCTAAACAGTAAGTTTGAAATTTCTCCTGCATTAAAAGACTCCGATAAACTTGAGAAGTTTATAAAATCGGTTAAAAAAAATCCACAAAAATAACATGGAAGACAATAAAATATCCTGTCCCAAATGCACTCATACTTTTAGTGTTACTGATAGTATGAATAGTCAATTGGAACAGGAAAAATTGAAATTCAGAACTGCTTATAATAAGGCAGTTGCAGAAATGCAGGAGCAGCAAAAAGTTGAAACTGCCAAAATCGTTGGTTTGAAAATTGCCGAAGAAAGGCAAAAAATAGATATCAGTTTAAGGGAAGAAATTCAGAAAGACTTCCAGCAGAAGGTTGTAGCATTGAATGCTGAGCTTGAAAAAAAGCAACAGGAAAGCCTTGACAATCAAAAAATTGCGATTGAAAATGAAAAACTAAAGGTAGAATTTTCTCAGTTTCGGAAAGAGAGTGAAGAAGCTGTCAATATTAAAATTGCAGAAGAGAGGCGCAAGATAGATACTTTGTTAAGAGAAGAAATTCAAAAAGATTTTCATCATAAATTCACTTTGCTTAATGAAGAGCTGGAAAAGCGCAGAAAGGAAAGTTTTGAATCACAAAAGATAGCTTTTGAAAATGAGAAGCTTAAAAACGATCTGTCACAGCAAAGAGTGCAAATCGAATTTGAACTTCAAAGAAAAAAACAGGAAGAGTTTGAAGTAATCACAAAACAACTAAAAGAGTCAATTGTAGGTGATTATGAAATGAAACTGAAAGAAAAAGATTTTCAGTTTAGCAAAATGCGGGAACAAATTGAGGAAATGAAGCGCAAAGCAGAACAAGGCTCAATGCAAATGCAAGGTGAAGTTCAGGAAATTGCTTTGGAGGAATTACTTCGCAATTTCTTTCCACATGACCTGATCCAACCAGTTCCAAAAGGAGTTTCCGGTGCAGATTCTATCCAGGTTGTAAGGAATTTTTCAGGACAGGTTTGTGGAAAAATTGTCTATGAAAGCAAAAGAACCAAAAACTTTGATACTAAGTGGATTGACAAAGTAAAGCATGACATGCGGGAACTTGGTGCCTCAGTGGCCATAATCGTGACTGCCACCATGCCACAAGACATGGATAAGTTTGGCTTGAAAGATGGAGTTTGGATCTGCACTTTCGCAGAAGTAAAGAGTTTGTCTTTTGTATTGAGAGACAGCCTGTTAAAGATCCAAACAGTAGTAGAATCACAGGAAAACAAGGATGACAAATTACAACATCTATATACTTACATAACTGGTGATGAGTTCAGAAACAGGCTAGAGGCTGTAACTGAAGGGTTTAAAAACGTGCGTGAAGCTATCAACAAGGAGAGGATTTTCATGGAGAAGATGTGGTCCGAAAGAGAGAAACAAATGGAAAAAGCCATGACCAGCTC
>JACMRH010000301.1 GCA_014376535.1 Cytophagales bacterium
CTTCCCTGGTAAGTATCTGGTATTCCGGGTGCTGTATTCTTTAAAAGTGTAAGTCCGAGAGATTGTAGAATTCCATAGTCTGAAACTTTATTAAAAAAGGGCAAAAACTCTTTTAAGAAACTTCCATCTTTCAAAATGTCATCAATAAAATTTGCCGTGGCTGTTTCATATGGCTCGTTGTAATCAGGGAAGTCTGTATGGACCTTTGCTTCCCTCAATGCTTTTTGCATAAAGTCTTTAGTCCGGGTCTGAAAATCCTCATCTACTTTACCATTTGTAGGAAAACTTCCCAAAACAGACTGATAGATAAAATATTCATCATTTGCATCTGGCATCTCAATTTCCCCTTTTGCTTTATGCCTTTTATTAATTTCCTGCCATTTGGATACAGCTTCCTGCCATTCATCCGGAATTTCACTTAGAACGTTGATCCTTGCCCGGGCATCTTCTCCCCTTTTTGTATCGTGTGTAGATGTGGTATTAATTGAATAAGGCGTGAATTCCAATCTTTCCTGCATTCGCTTATGAAAGTTTTCCGTAAAAATTCCGAAACCTTTTGGAGAATCTCCCACTTCGTTATGAGAAATTAACCGATTATAAATATAGAAAGTTGTGTCCTCAACTCCTTTTGCAGCCAAAGGGCCTGTAAACTGTTGCAAACGCATATAGAATTTGACATTTGCTTCTTTATCAGGGCCTTCTGCCTTAATTACAGATTTTATCAGATTAAGTTCCTCCCTAAAATCGGGAGACAACTCGATGGCTTTGCTTATAGCCAGATCTAATATTTTATTGTCACAGTCTATATATTCCGGTCCATCTACATAAGTCCGGTACACGGAGAATGAAACCAATAGATGGAATATTGCCTCTTTTATTCTTTTATGATCGTTGATTTTACCAACATCAACCCCTGACTTTAAAAATAAGGACATTAGGTTTTCAAGTTCCCCACCCATTCTAAGCTTGAGCATGTATGATTTTTTCTCTCTTACTAGTGCTTCATAATCCGGAGCTAGTCCAGTAAAGTCCTTATATATTGAAAGAAAACGCTCTTTGCTTTCCGGTTTAGTGAAAAGATGATTTGCAACAGCCAAAAACTCATAACCGCTTGTTCCCTGAATTGGCCAGCTGTCTGGCATTTTTTCTTCTGATTCCAGGATTTTTTCTACAATGATGTAAGTATCCTTTCCAGACATTGTTCTCAACCTTTCAAGGTATTCTTTCGGGTGAGCAAGGCCATCGATATGGTCAATTCTCAATCCCTGCACAAGGTTTAGTTCAAGCAAACTCCTAATAAACTGATGGTAGCGTTTGAAAACCTGCTCATCTTCCATTTTCAGGCACATAAGCTGACTAACTACAAAGAATCTTCTGAAATTGATCTTGGTATCTGCTTCCATATAGAAAGCCAATTTGAAATATTGCTGGTCCAGAATTGATTTGAACAAATTTGGATCTTGCTGAATATTTCTAAGTCGCTGATCTACATTCTCTTTTAGAGAGTTATTTTCCTGATACAAATAATGAAATGCTTCCTTTTGGTGTATTGCATTGGAAATACTGAATTCCTGGTCAAAATTTTCTTTGATCAGTTTGAATTCCTGAACCAGTTTATTATAATCTTCCTCCAATAATTTTCTTGACAGTTCCATGCCTGAGAAAATATCATAATAACTTTTCCAGCATAGAGGATACTGCATTCCAAAATAATCGACAAAGAATGCACCTTCGTGATAAGCCAGTTTCAATTCTTCTTTTTTGATTAATTCATCAGGCTCACCACCCAGGAAAGGAGCCAGCACTTTACCTTTTAGTTGAGGGTCAGGATGATCCCAATCTATATCAAAAAAACCATAGAATTCTGAATGCCAGCCTTTTTCAAAGATATCCATCAACCAGGAATTTTCTGCTGAGAAGGCCATGTGGTTGGGCACAATATCCTGCAACCAATCCATGTGGTTTTCTTTGAGGATGAGGTGAATTTCTTTGAATTCATCAAGGGTTCCAATTTCCGGATTGATCATATCAGGATCTGTCCCATCATACCCATGGTTACTTCCCTTTGTTGATGAAAAAAAAGGAGCCGAATAGATAGTTGAAATTCCTAATTTATGTAAATAAGGAATAAGTCTTTTTACATCGCTAAGCTTAAATGAAGAGTTAACCTGAAAGCGGTAGGTTGATTTGGGTAAGTACATATTTTTTATTATAAAAATTATATTATTTCTGTTTTTACCAGTTATATGAAATATTAAACCAGTGAATTTTCAAGTTTGTTTACATTCTCAGGAATTTTTATATCAGCCAATTTTAAGTTTAGGATTGTTAGTAAATCATCAAATCTGTTGCACCATTCCCTGGAAAGAGCTTTATCAGATTCGTTTTTATATTTCTGGTAATATCTTGCTTTTAGTAAAAAAGCCTGGTTTCTGAGTTTCCAAAAATCGGGATCCAGTTTCAAACCATAACTAACATTCACTAAATCAATAGTATGTTTTAAGGGTAATAAATCATTTGGGTTCCCAGCAAACTTTTTCAATGATTCAGCCGCTTTTACACTTGCTACAAAATTTAAGGTTTCTTTATCCAGATCAATTTTAAGTTTAGATACTTCATTTTGAAGGTTTTTAAATTCCTTCATATCCACTTTTTCTGATTCGAATAATCGCTGAACTCTATGATTAACAACAAACTCTCCTGTTACTTTCAAATGATTTGGCAAAGGCATACTCAAATCATTTATTATTTGCATGAGGTAATAATGACTATCGTATGTTTGGCGATAAACACTTTCAATGTCTTTTAAATCATTTTCCAAAAGCTGAGAAACTATTTTCTTTTGATCGTCACGAAACAAATGCCAGAACGAATAATTATGAGTGCCATAGTGCTTATCCATCAGCAACAGCACTTCCTGAATATTCCCTTTTTCAAAAGAATGATGTGTCTCCTCTCTCATCGTATTGAATGCGTCATCACCCTGAAACTCCCTGATTCCTCCAAATAATTGGTGTTCACCAAGGTGGAGAACTGCAAAACATACCATCTGGTCTTCCCACGTTATTTTAGAACATATATGCGCCTTACCAACTGCCAAAGTGTACTTTCCGGCTTTAAACAGATCATATTCCTCAGAACTTGCTGTATAAGAATAAAGATCGAGTAATTCAGGATATTGAGTAAAAATTGAGGATACCGCATAGTGAGCCCCCACCCTCAAAAGGTCCATGATAGCGGGTTTTGCAATTTTTTGATACGCATAAGCCGCATTGCCTAATTCTTTCAAATTGCTTGGCGCTTTCTCCAAAAGCTTAACAAATTCGGGTTCCAGATCTAGGCCAGTAACTTCTCGGGCTAATTGAATTGCACGTGAAGCATATAAAATATCCTGCATGGTTTCTATGCCACTTACCTCATCAAAAAACCAACCACAGCTGGTGTACATCAGCATGGCATGGTATTGCATTTCAAGCAGTTTTAAAATCTTAACATATTCATCAGATTTCAGTTTTTTCTTAGCCCTCTTGTCTATGAATTTTTTGACCTTATCCTTATTCCTGTCCCGGATTACCTCTATATATTCATCCCTGATTTTCCAGGGGTCTTTTACCATATGGCCAATCTCTTTTTCATAAAGTGGAATAAGCTGGTCACGGACCCAATCAAAGGCCATACGCAAAGGTCCTCTCCATTTCTGGTTATAGTTCGGAGTACCCGCATTACAACCACAATCACTCTTCCATCTTTCTACACCATGAGAGCAGCTCCAGGAAGATGATTCTATTATCTGGGCTTCAAATTCAGGAGGAAATTTTTCAAGGAATTCTCCATAAATGGTCACTTTGGCATCGGCACATTGTTCAATATTATCAAGGCAATATGAAAGCGCCATTTCCCCGAAATGATGATGATGCCCGTAACTTTCACCGTCGGTTGCAATATTTATTATTTCAGGAGAATCATTATTAGAAATGCAGCCAAGTAACCTATTGCAAAATTTATTCCCGTCATCCAACAAGTGTTCAAAAGCA
>JACMRH010000302.1 GCA_014376535.1 Cytophagales bacterium
CATTGCGCAACGGGTTATCCCAATCGGTCGGCTTTGGTAACAATTGAAATTCATTTCCCAAAGCAAGGGAATCCTCCAGTTTATGCAGTTGTGTGGATATGACCTGAACGGTACTTTTTGTGATTCTCAGGCTCAGCAGGTGATTTCTTAAAGTCAGATCAAGTAATTTCCGCTCCCACAATTGTTTCTTAGAAACCTCCATTTGCTCCACGTCAACCAATTTTGGAGAAGGCACTATTTCTTCGGGAATACTGCTGTTCCGGTCGACAACAGGTTGCTCTACTACTTCCCAACCATTAAGTGTTTGCACTCTTAAGGGCAACGGCCTGATCCCGCTGAATCTTGCACGCCGAACATCTATAAAAAGAATAAAATCATCTTCCTTCAACAGCTTGTAATTGGCATCCTGTACAGCAGCATCAAAACCAGCCGATGTACCTGCATTCATATAGGTGGCTTCTACTAAAACAATCTCATCAATACCATTTGCAGTTCGCTTAGTGAGTAAGGATACATCATCGTTCACGCTATCAGGAAAACTATCATCGATCAACCATCCTCCGGCAAACGCATGACCTTTAACTACAACAATAATGGGTTGAATTCCCACGGCCTCCAGGCAACTTGCATACAACAGAGAAATATCCAGGCAATTAGCCATCCGTTGTTTGAAGATGGCATCGCACATACGCACACGCTGCCCGCTCTCTTCAAAGCTTGCCGGTACCGTGCAATAAACGAGGTTCATCTCTGCAATGGATTCATAGATGGCAGCCATTTGTTTTTTCACCCTGTCGGGGTTCAGGCTCTGGTAGGCATCAAAGGATGGTTTGCCCGTCCATTTCTCGAGGATCGAAGATGCCCGGATAATAACTTTGGCAATGTCAGGATGATTCGGTGTAACAAATGCCGACAACATTTCCGGTAGTACTCCTATTCCATTCCATTGGTCGTAAGCAAGAATATTGATAGCGTAATTCTCTTTAAACAGAACTTCGTTATCTGTCTTAATTACCAACGTAAAGTTGCCCGTAATTCTCTCTGTGAGTTCTGCCAAAAACTTAGTGATAGATTTAATATCTACTGCACCCACATCAACCAATTCATTTGCCGGCAGTAAATCAATTCGCTTAGTCCACGCAATGGCAAATTCCGGATCAGCATTAATTTCAATACTGATATTCCTCATTTCATTCTCACTGATATTTTTAATCGAGAGTTTTCTCACTACAGGAACATGATTTTGCTGCATAGCAAAATTGATGATGGGGCTGTAGATGAAATCTATTTGGAGGGTAGCTAGTTCATTATTCATTCCATAACTTTTTATTAAAATTCTAAACTTTCTTAGTCTTCTTTATTTTGGTTTTAATTCCTTCGAACCTCTGTATCTCATCATTAAGATTATTAGGCACAGGTTTACTATAAGCATATTTGTCACTATGTGTATGACCTTCCATATATCGACAACATTGTGCAAAACTATCTTGTAATTCTTCTATTAGCTCATTATTGAAATTAACATCCTTCAATGCGTCAATACTAACTCGTTCATTAAATCTTTGAACAACGTTTTTAAATAAATCATTTATTACCAGAACTTCATAACTCGTTCTCAAAGCAGCAAAGCCCGACTTTAATAAAGATTCTCTTTGCATAGGTGGGCAGTCATTTTTTTTAGCTTCGGCGTAATGTCTTTTTGCAGGTTCAGCATTTCTATATTCCTTTTCATATGAAGGAGAATTGTTCAACCAAACATGTCCAGGCTGCCCGTTGCTACTTTCTATCCAGTGGCAACATTGTTTTGCATTTAAATCAGAGCAATGTCCAACCAACGATGATAAAAACACAAGGTCATGAGTAAAAATGATAGTTTGCTTAACAATACACTCCTGAACCAATCGTTTTGCTATTTCACTTTTTCTTGTCTCATCTAATGAAGTAACTGGATCGTCAAAAATGACACCTCGATTAATTTCTGAAAGATGCATTTCTGCAAGAAAGTCTGCTATAGCGATAACTTTTTGTTCTCCTTCGCTTAAAACTACATTGGGATTTCTGCCCTTTAATTTTAACTGTCTATATGATTTGCCCCCCGAGCCAGTATAACTTATATCAATTCCAAAACTTCCACTCAGTTTTTGGCATTCGGCGTTAAAGGCGTCGACGTATTTTTGATTAAAGTATTTGTCCGATAAATTTTTTTCTGTATCTGTTATTTTTCGTTTTGCAAAATTAGCTTTAGATGCCTTTTTCCTCCAGACTGCGTTATTAACGTAATCCTCAAGTTTTGAAAAATGTCTATTGAATTTTTCCTTGTGTTCTAAAAATATTTTTGATTTCAGTAATTTTTCCAATTCCGCATCTTGCCTGTCTTCTTGTAATAATTTAATTGAATTTTCGATAGCAGTCTCAATAACAGCGTAATCCGAAACGTTGACTTGAATTGCTAATCTGTCTGAGATAAGCTTATTTTGAACATCTTCAATAACACTTTGACAGAGTGTTTTTTGTTTTGAAAGTGTTATTCTAAATCTATCCAATTCTTGCGGATATTTTTCGGCAAGCCAACTAGTAAACGTATTTTCAACTGGGAATAAATCGAAATTAAATTTCTCAAAAGCTTGATGCAATTTATCCAGTATTTCTTGCGCCATTCTTGCATTCTCTTCAGCAATGCTTTTCATGAAAGCCCAATAACTGCGAATTAGCCTCTGTGATTCATCGGGTAATGACTGATGACAAAGCAAACAGTTATCGCCACGTACAGGATATAGACTTTTGTCAGGTTTCTGCTTTGCGGCAAATAATTCAGCAGCTGCAATAAAATTCTTCCATTCAGTAGTTCCAATGCCGGTAATCTTCTCAGTTTTGAACCCTTCGATTCCTTCAGTTGTAAGAATTAATTCTTTTGACAAACAATCAGCTACAGCATTATTAATCTTTGATAGGTATTCAGTACTTAAACATGAATTTAGCTTTTCAATGGCTTGTTTATTCTCACCTAAAATCTTCTTAATACTTTCCAGATTTTTTAGTTCTTTCTCCTTCCCTTTTGATACTAAAAGCAACTCGTCATATTCTTTTCGAAGCGTTTCTATATCTTTTTTATTTTCATTTGAAAATGGAATAAACTTTTGCATGTCTTCCATTTTGGTTTCCGCATTGAGGTTACGAACAAAAGATTTAATTTCGGAATCTCCATCAAATAACTCAGAAAGATCGCTCGCTGTGCTGCCAGTACTTTTAGCATTTATCGCTGCATTGAGTTTGTGTTCAAGCTTGTTGATCGCACCTGCATATTCGGCAAAGAAATCGAGTCCTGCTGGGCGAAATTCGAACTCATTCTTTTGGTCTAGTTGCCTCATTACACTTTTACCATCAAAAACAGCAAATTGCTCGAATTCCGAATTTTCTCTATCAGCATAGGTTAACGTAATATCTGCATTATTTGAATGGAACGTGAATGTTGCATTAACAGGTTTACGCCCACTTTCATCATGCACGTTGTGTAAAATTTCTTCCGGCGATTTTGAATAGAAAACTTTTTTCAATAGTCTAGTGTATCCAGATTTTCCTGTCCCATTTGCACCGTAAATAACCGTTAAGTTTGGATTGAATTCAATAGTTTGTTTTTCGATCAAGGCATTAACTCCCTCAACATTTTCAAGCCTTTTAATTGAAAGATCAGACTTATAATTTCCGGCATTTGCTGGATTATAATTAATCAAGATTTCAGGCCTTCCTGATTCTTCGACAAGTTGCAGTTCTTCGAGTAGGTATAAATAAGAGGACTCAATATCAGCATCAGAAATACCACTTCCTGATAACTTTTTTTCGGCAAGAAATTTAGCCCAGTAAGGTAGACTATTAGCAAATTTCTTTATTTCAGTTTCTAAAGAGTCACCGGTTTGTTTTGTTTTTATGTTAACATCCATATCTGTGTGATTTGGGTTTTGTTTAATTTCGACGTCTGCATTTAACAGTGTAATGTTTATTAATTGTTTGATTACTTATTTTTCTCTCACACACTCAGCACCTCCACCCTACTTCTCCCACTATTCTCCTTACTCACCATTATCTGCACCGGTATGCGCTCTGTCATTTCCTGCACGTGGGATATCACACCAACTTTACGTCCCTGGTTGTGCAGGCGTTCCAATGCATCCAATGCTACGTTTAAAGTGGTTGGGTCCAGCGAGCCAAATCCTTCATCAATGAATAAAGATTCTACCTGCATGCGGCTGCTGGATAAGGATGCAAGACCCAGGGCCAGCGCCAGTGAAACCAGGAAGGATTCTCCGCCGGAAAGCGAGAATACGGTGCGAACCTCATTGCCCATATCCTGGTCGAGCACCTGCAGGCCAAGTGTATTAGGAATGCGCTGCAACAAGTAGCGCTGGCTCAGCGATTGTAAATGCATATTGGCATAACCCAGCAATACATCCAGGGTATATTCCTGCGCCATCTGCCGGAATTTTTTACCATCGGATGAGCCGATGATATCATTCAGCTTTGCCCAGTTATCTGTTATGGTGCCCTGGGCATTAATGGCGTTTAAGAGATCGCCAATTTGC
>JACMRH010000303.1 GCA_014376535.1 Cytophagales bacterium
GTTGAAAAGACAAATCTAAATTCAGGCAGCACCTTTGCTAAAACTGAAAAAAAATCATTTCAGCAAGAAATTAAATCACACAATGAAGCCTTGGAATTTATTTTGAATCCGGACAGAAATGAGATTGTAACGTTCCCGGTTGAAGAAGATTTTGATGGAGAAATTGCTGTTTATAATGCGACAGGCGATCTTGTTTTTAAACAAGTTGTAAATCATGGAAAGCCTAACCAATGGGATGGAATGATGCAAACCGGAGGACTTGCACCATCTGGGCAATATGGTTTCGTTATTAAACCCAAAGAAGGAACGGAAATTAAACAGGGGTTTGTTACGGTTGTTCGTTAAGAGATAGTGACCTTTGGCTAGTTACTATTTCATTACAAATTCTCTAAAATTTTCTCTTGTTATTCCCTTATTAACTGAATTATAAGCTTCGGTGAATGTATGCGAAAACCGGATAGATCTTTTAGGATTCCATTTGAATTCAAAACCGTAGATCTGTCCCTCAATTTCTTCTACATAGTCGACTTCTTGTTGTTGCTTCGTTCTCCAAAAATATCTTTGAGCTTGTATTTTATTGTAATCCAATAACTTGATACGTTCACTCATCAAAAAATTTTCCCAGAGCGCTCCTATATCCTGCCTTGTGGAAATTGGCTGTAATTGGCCAATCACAGCATTTCGGATGCCATTATCATAAAAATAAATTTTTCTGTTTGTCTTTATTTCATCCCTTAAATTCCTGCTAAAAGCCGGTAGGCGAAAAATCACAAAAGCTTTTTCCAAAATTTCAATGTAATGCCCAACTGTTTTTGGGTCCATTCCAGTAATCTCACCTAATTCTTTATAAACCACTTCATTTCCTACCTGGTGTGCCAAAGCCTGAACTAACTTTTGTACTAGATCAGGCTTTTTAAGATTGCCATAAATTAGGATATCTTTATACAAATAGCTTTCTGTAAGTTCATTCAAAACTTCCTTTTGATCGGCAGGTCGGTTAAGAACATCAGGATAAAACCCAAAAACCAACCGATTTTCAAGGTCTTGTTCTGCTTTTACATAACCTATATGGTTTTGCCATTCCTGCCAGCTGATTGGCCATAGGTGATATGACCATTTTCTACCTGTCAAAGGTTCATTAGTTTGCTGTGCAAGTTCAAAGGCAGAAGAGCCTGTTAAAATTAGTTGAACTGGCTGTAATTGATCGACTATGATTTTGGAAGTTAAACCTATGTCTGATATCCGTTGGGCTTCGTCAATAAACACTATTTTGCTTTTGCCAATAATTTGCCTCAGTTGTTCAACATTAGGCAAATTGAACAGTTGCCGAACGCTTGGATCATCCCCATTTAAAAATATTGTTTCGTCTTTGTAATTATTAAGAAGCTGGTTGATAAGAGTAGTTTTACCGACTTGCCTAGGCCCGGCAAGAATTATTGCCTTCTTATCGAAAAACTTTTTTAGCAGCGGTATTTCAATATCCCTTCTTATCATTTTTTATCGTTCAATGATACAAAGATATATAACTTTACGGGAATATAATCCTTTAAAGTTATTACTATACGGGAATATAATACTTTAAAGTTATAACTTTACGGGAATTAATAAAACAGAGCTGATGGCTTTTAGCTAAATGAAATCTTGGTAACCTCTATCTTCCAGCTCTTTAGCAGAGTTTTCAATTTTCAGTTTCAGGCTTTCTTTGTAGGCTTTTACATTTGTTTCAATTTCTTTGTCGGAGGTAGCAATGATTTGGGCTGCCAGGATACCGGCATTTAGGGCGCCGTTTAGTGCGACAGTTGCCACCGGAATTCCACCAGGCATTTGAAGAATAGATAGAACTGAATCCCAAC
>JACMRH010000304.1 GCA_014376535.1 Cytophagales bacterium
TATTACAGAACGTTTATCGCTTTATACAAGATTGGACAACTGTGAGAAGGAAGATGAACTGCAAACTTTCCATGCAGAAATGATTGACAGGTTTGGGCCAATTCCTGAACAGGTTGAAGATTTGTTTACCACTGTTCGTTGCCGAAAACTGGCTGTATCATTGGGTTTCGAGAAGATGAGCCTAAAAGAAAAAACCATGCGTTGCTACTTCGTAAACAAAAACGATAGCCCCTATTTTGAAAGTGATGTATTTAAAAATGTACTTTCCTATTTACAAACTGGTACCAATAAAGCAAGGTTGAAACAAGTAGCCAAAAACTTTTTATTAGTAGTGGATGAAATAAAAACCATGAAAGAAATGGAAACATTTTTAAGTAGGATGCACAAGGCAGTGCTGCGGCCAAAAAATGTTGATGCATAAAAATTGATGTATTTTTTTTATGTAACAAGCTAAATATTTCAACTCGGCATCGGTGGCAAGTTTATCCTGAACGATGGTCGAAGGGAACACTTGTACGATTGCATGAGGTGGGGCTTTTCTTGAAGCGTAGATAAAAATTGCTTCCTTATTTTTTCAATATTTGCAACACCGTTCCCAACAACACATTTGTACCCAAAGCCAAATCTTCGTAGGAAGAATATTCCAGTGGATTGTGGCTGATGCCATCTTTGCTCCTGATAAAAATCATTCCATAATCACATGCATAAGACAAAGTAAGTGCATCGTGAAAAGGCCCACTCATCAGTTCAGGTGCATCCAAACCCAAAGCCTTGCACTCATCATGAATAATGGTTTTAATCCAATCTGCACAGTAACGGGGTTCGCTATTCGTATCTTCTGAAATGCTATAAGTTAACTGATGTTTTTTTGTGATGGATTCTATGCGTTCCATCAATTGTTTTTCATATCGGTGGCGGCGTTCCAAATCTATATCACGCAAATCCACTGTAAAAGTTACTTCTTCAGGAATAATGTTGCGTGATGCAGGAAAAACATTCAACGTGCCTACTGTTCCCACAGTGGGTGCACCAGGGATTAGTGTAGCAATTTCATTCAGTGCAACAATGATTTCAGCAGCACCCACCAATGCATCTTTTCTTATGGCCATTGGCACTGAACCTGCATGGCCAGCCATTCCTTTCAACTTTACTGTTAGCCACAAGGGTCCTGAAATGCCTGACACTACGCCAATAGGTTTATTGGCAATATCCAGCACTGGCCCTTGCTCAATATGCAATTCCAAAAAACAAAAAATACTTCCTGGTTTATATTCCGATTCTTTGAATTTAGTAATGTCGCAACCAAAATCTTTTAAAGCTTGTGCCCTTGTTATTCCATCTTTATCTGTACGTTCAAGGTCTGCTACTTCGAGTTTGCCCAATATTCCTTTGGATCCAAAAAGACCTTTATTAAAACGCCATCCCTCTTCATCAGCAAAAGAAATTATTTCGATACTTCTTGTTGGGGTGATATTGTTTTCCTTTAATGTCATTACAGCTTCAATAGCACACAGTACACCAGCCACACCATCAAACCTGCCACCATAAGGTTGTGAATCCAAATGGGAACCCATCATCAATACTGGCAATGAAGCGTTGGTTCCCTCCAATCGTCCTATAAGGTTTCCAAAATTGTCTATATGCGTTTTCATGCCTGCTTCATTCATCCAAGAAGCTGCAAGCTCAAAGCCTTGCTTTTCCAAAGCTGTATGTGCAGGACGGCAGGTACCAATTTCACCAATTTTACCAATAAGGCTCATGGCTTCGAAATGTTGCTGCAGGCGGGTTGGGTTGATGTTCATATTATTTTAAATGATGAATTTTGAATGTTGAATTATCGAAACTCATTTAGATAACAAAAGTTTTAGGTTATCATTTTGGTAATACCAATTAAACTCATTCTCTGGTAAAAGAGACTTGAAATTATTTATAAAGTTGTCGAACTGTTGGTTTTGTTTAGAATCAGGGTAGCAATCGGGATTGAAATATATAATTAGACGATAAGAATTTTTAGTTGCTATCTCCACAATGTATGAAGCACCATCTGTGCATCCTCCTTTTAAGTTGGGAATTAGTCTTTGTGTTGGAAGTGTATCGATATGCGACTTTTGAAACAAATTCAAGAAAGCAGTATCTGTTTTCTTGAAAAAAAAGTTATGCATTAATGCAAACTGTTTTTTAGCATCAGCTATAGATCCATTGGGGTTATTGGGAAACTGAGGCTCAAAATAATAATGCTTTTTCTCTAAGCTATCCTTTGTGGCCTTAATAAGGTATAACTGATCTATTGAAGAAAATGCCTGGCCTATAAACATTCTAACTTCAAAAGAATCAACACCATTTTCGATTTCTCTTAAATTAAGATAAGACTGTGCAGGTCTTAAATAATTATCAATATAAATAGAATCCCAAGTGCTTCTGTTAAGGTATCTCACAAAGCTACCTGCAGGTTTGCTATTATCAATTTGTTTACATGAGATAAAGAACAATATACCAAGAAGATTGAAAATTATTATACGCATCGAAGCTAAATTTATGTTCTTCATTTGAATGGAGCCCTTCAACTACGCTCAGGATAAACTTGCCACTAAAGTTAAATTTATATCCTATTGTACATTGTCGGTGTTTCGTTCCAACGGAAGTATAAAAAATAGTCACAGCCCCCGTTGTGTCTTTTGACCAACGGGTTTCAAGACTTTTGTTCATATCATTCTGCAGGTGAAAACACCTGCAGAGGCGGAAAAATGATTAAAAGCCTATAAAGTATAAAGAATATATTTCCAAAATCTCAATACACTATCGAACTCATTTTTCACTAAATAAAAATCCTTACTGGTATAATAAAATTTTCCATTTAGCATATTCATGTCATTTTTATCAA
>JACMRH010000305.1 GCA_014376535.1 Cytophagales bacterium
CCTGCAAGGAGCATCAGGGTCAGGATCTAAAATATGAATGTTTAAATCAAGGTCAATTGCAGCCTGAATAAGCATACGGCCTAGTTGCCCGCCACCTAATATTCCAACCTTGATAGAATTGTTAAACCGGTTTGTCATTCTGCAAAAATAATCAGGTTTGGCAGTGAATCACAAAAACTGCCAAACCTTATTGGTTTATTTTATTGAATGATAAGCTTCCCGGTTTTTAGAACTTTTTGGTCTGATATAATTTTGTAAAAATACATTCCGGGAGAAATTTTGCTTATGTCAATATTTTCTTCACTGAGTTGTTTAAATAAAATCTCTACTCCTGAGGTATTTAGGAGCTGGAAATACCCCTGAGTGTTGGGAGATAGATGCAAAGAATTATGTGCAGGATTTGGAGAAATAACAAACTTATCCTTTATGTCTGTTTCACTTGTAATAGAAGTAATAATATAATCCCCTAATGTTAGAGTGTACCAGCCACCTAAACCGTTGTTAGAATGTGAAGAAACTAATCCTTTACCTAATTGAAACTTACTTTTAAACGTATAATCTCCAGGTGAATAAACTGGATAGTTTTCATGTCTGTACATAATAGAGTCTTTATTAGCATAATTAAAATAATAAAGTTTTATTTCATATGAATTGTTTGAATTTAACCAGGAATTGATTTTAAATAAAGTGTCAACCTTAAAGGTTCTAGGTACATTTTCGCCAGCATTTTGGCAATTATATGTATAATTTGATGACTTACCCATTTGATATATTAATGAATCTTTAGTCACTTTTTTATCTGTAATCTTTAGTAGAATAGTACCGGAAGTTAGACAACTACCAACCCAATCTCTGGAAGCACTTACGCTGTAAAACAACTGATCACCAATATTATAATTGAAAAACTCATAAGGACTTCTTGGTTTCCAACCTAGCTTATTTTCTGTAATTCCAATAATCCGGATTTTTTTTCCTAATGAACCTGTGACTTTAGTCAAAACACCAACGGCTTGCTTGTACTCTAAGATCCTCGTTTCTATGATCCCATATTTTCTGGAAATTTTATAGAAAAGGGAATCATACATTTTTTCTTCAGGGAGTGTACTTGCTTGTTTCAAAGAAAAGGTAATCGTTTTTACAGAATCACTTACTCCGAGAAAGGTGTCCCACACCGTGGATTTTATTTTACCAATGACCTGATTCCCACTTGGTAAATTTATAGCTGTAAATGTTTTACCAACATTCATCCAGGGTTCTATTGCTAAATTTCCAATGTAGCCAGAAGAAAGCCCAAGATCATTTACTATGCTGATGCTGAAGTTTTTGGATCCCATGTGATTACCTATCCAGGCCAACGTATCCATTTCAGTTATTTTTACTACCTGTTTATTTATCTCATAGACACTGATTGCATTAAAATTTCCTTCTTTCCTTAAAAATTTGGTTTCCAGATAATAAATCTCAGATCCATCTGTATAATACTTAGCACCAGGAGTTACCAATGGATATGGGACCTGAGCGATAGAATTAAAATAAAATCCAATAAAGGAAATGGCGAGTAAAACATTTTTCATGGTAATTTGGGTTTATATTACTAAACAAATATAGTATAATTCCCTCAATGACTTTCACAATCAAAATACTTGGTGCTGGTTCTGCAACCCCTTTGAAAGGAAGGCACCATTCAGCCCAATTGGTTTCTGTAAATGAGCATAAATACCTGATTGACTGCGGTGAAGGAACCCAATATCGTTTGATTGAAGAAAAATTGAACATCAATAAAATTGAGGTAATTTTCATCTCCCATCTTCATGGCGACCATTATTATGGCCTGGTAGGTTTGATTTCAACCATGTCTCTTCTAGGAAGGAAGAATCAAATTCAGGTTTTTGGTCCGGCCGGGCTAAATGATATTATTACACTTAATTTCAAAATTTCAAATACCGTTTTGGCCTTTGATCTTTTTATTCATGAACTAAGCGGGACTGATAAACAAAAAATTTATGAAGATAATTACGCAGTATTTTACTCGTTTCCTTTAAACCACGGCATTCAGTCCTTTGGTTACCTTGCAGAAGAAAAACCCGGGCTTTTAAAACTCGTTAAGAATAAAATATCTGATTTGGAAGTTGAAGAAATGGTGATGCTAAAAAATGGAAAGGATGTATTGGACGATCAAGGCAATATTAAATTTGCTGTAAAGTCTTATACACTTCCTCCGGAACCTGTTCGCCAGTATGC
This sequence comes from Cytophagales bacterium, assembly GCA_014376535.1. Lineage (GTDB taxonomy): Bacteria > Bacteroidota > Bacteroidia > Cytophagales > UBA9547 > UBA9547. The sequence goes on from JACMRH010000305.1 coordinate 2,242, forward strand.
CTATTGTTCTGATACCATTTATGAAGAAAGTATATTGCCTTATATCCAGGAAGTTGATCTTCTTTACCACGAAGCAACATACCTTGAAGAACACAAGGAAAAGGCGATAAGGAACAATCATACTACGGCTATCGAAGCAGCTTTAATAGCTAAAAAAGCAAATGTAAAAAAATTGATGATCGGGCATTTATCTTCCAGATATGAGGATTACGAGGCCCATTTAACAGAAGCTAAATCTGTATTTTTCAATACAATTCCTGCCATAGAAGGAAAATCTATCACCTTATAATCCTTTAGAAATCAGTGCAGGCCATTTACGATATCGCTGAAATTTGTTTTCAGAAAAAAATTGATACTGTTGTCATTTCACCCGGCTCCAGGTCTGCCCCTCTGGTACTGGCCTTTAGCAGGCTCGATAGAATTCAAAAGCATATAGTCCTGGACGAAAGATGCGCAGCTTACATGGCCCTCGGCATGGCTCTGTCAACCGGCAAAACTGTAGCATTGGTTTGTACCTCCGGAACTGCAGCATTGAATTTTTCCCCGGCAATTGCGGAAGCCTTTTACCTGAATGTTCCCCTTTTGGTTCTCACTGCCGATAGGCCGCCAGAATGGACTGACCAGGCTGATGGACAAACAATCAGGCAACAAAATATTTATGGAAACCATGTTAAAAGATCTTACCAACTTCCTTCGGATTACAGTGCAGATTCTGTTTGGTTTATTAACAGAACAATAAATGAGGCAATTAACCTGTCACAAAATGAAGTGAAGGGTCCTGTCCATGTCAATATTCCACTTAAGGAGCCTTTATATCCTTCTGCAGAAACTGAAATTACATATTCAAAAACAAGGATTATTCAACGAACAGAAACTTACAGTAAAATTCTTCCGACAGAGTGGGACAATGTAAAAAATGAGTTTAATAATTCTGACAAAAAAGTATTAATCCTTGGGCAACTTCCATACAACCAGGAATTTATAAAAGAACTAAGACTTTTTATTGAAGGTTCCGGAATTCCACTTATTGCTGATGTTACAGGAAATGGGAATTTTCTTAAAACAGATTTTATCCGTCATCAGGACCTGTTTTTGTCAAACCTAACTCGAAAAGAAATAGAAGACTTAAAACCTGACCTTCTCATCAGTATGGGAGGCTCACTTGTTTCTAAGAATTTAAAAATATTCCTGCGAAAAAACAGGCCCTCTCTTCACTGGCATATTTCAGAAGGTGATCATTGTCCAGACACATTCTGCTCTTTAACAAGGCATCTACCTGTTTCACCCTTTGCTTTCCTGAAAAAAGCAAACCGAACTGCCAGTGGGTTAGACACAGAAAGAAATGATAACTATGCAGATAAATGGGTTCAGGCAGATAAAAATGTTGCTCTAAACCTGGAAAATTATTGTAAAGAAGTAGAACATTCAGATTTCGGAGTTGTATATTCTTTACTCCAAAACCTGCCGAATAACAGCATTTTACATGTGGCCAATAGCATGTCTATCCGTTATGTAAACTTTTTCGGGCTCAACAAGAACATAGAAGTACATAGTAATCGGGGCACAAGTGGAATTGATGGATGCTTAAGCACTGCAATAGGTACGGCACTTAAAACCAACAAGCAAGTCACACTGTTAATTGGCGATCTTGCTTTCTTTTACGATAGCAATGCACTATTTCAAAATTCATTACCAGCCAATCTTAAAGTAATAGTCCTCAACAACTTGTCAGGAAATATTTTCAGGATGATAGATGGCCCATCTCATTTACCTGAGGGAGAAAAATATTTTGAAACCGGTCATACTAAATCTGTAAAATTTCTTGTGGAGGGCTTCGGCTTGAAATATTTTGCAATGAACGACTCAGCTAATTTTAAAAAGTCCTTTCAGGAATTACAAAACTATATTGATTTTGGTGTTTTAGAGATCATGACAGATCCTGGTAAAAATGTAGCAGCATTGAAAGGATTTTCAAATTTTTTAAAGTCAAGAGCATAGACGAAAAATGAAGTTAATCTAAATTGCTGCGCATTTCAAGTATTCCATCTTTAAATTAAATTCACTTGCATCATTACTGCTCTTACTTTTTTTGATGCCAAAAAAAGTAACAAAAAAAGGCACGAACGCCAAAAATCCCGCTTTTCCTTTC
>JACMRH010000306.1 GCA_014376535.1 Cytophagales bacterium
AAAAGGTTAAATTATATTAATCCCTTAAATCTATTTAGCTACATTTAAATCTTAAAAACTGCATTAAATGAAATCTTTTTATACTATATTATTTTTATTTATTAAGCTTATATCAATAGCACAGGATAATGACGACTTACCTTATTCCACAATTATTTTAGTAAGAACACAGAATAGGGACGGTTCTTTATGTAATTCAGATATTATTTTTCCAAACCAAAAAAATTTCAATTTAGGATTGAATTCAGAAGTAAAATTTAAAATATACTCTGTAGGAAAAATAACAGCTAATATTGAAATAGTTTGTCCAGGTACAAAAATAGGATCTGATGTATATCCATTAAGAATTTTAAAGCGGCAAGTAGATATGAATATTAAAAATAATGAGGTGTATTATTATCTATTTGATTTTGAGGAACGTGATGAAGTAGATGGTGGTTTAAGTTTTGAAACTGTTCTTAAAGAAGTTTCTAAAAATATTATTCAGCCTTATTTAGATAAGGCTAGATATTCTCTCAAATACGAAGAGAATCTTGATTCACCGATAAATGGGTCTTTATCAAATAAAAGAGAAAAAAAGCAAGGCACATGCTTTTTATTAAATTCTCAAGGCTATCTTATAACTAATTATCATTGTATTGAGAATTCTAAGGAAATCATAATAAGAGGTATTAATGGTGACTTTACGACTAGGTATACGGCATCAATAGTTGCTTCTGATCCAACCAATGATTTAGTATTAATCAAGCTTAACAATAAAAGTATAAAATTTAAAAATCCTCCCTACTCTATAAGATCAAATGGTGTGTTTCAAGCAGAAAAAGTCTATGCATTGGGCTATCCAATGACATTTGCAATGGGGGAAGAAATGAAAATAACTGAAGGAATAATTAGTTCTAAAAGCGGTGTGCAAGGAGACTTAAGCAAATTTCAAATATCAGCGATTGTAAATCCAGGAAATAGCGGAGGCCCATTGATAGATTTTCAAGGTAATTTAATTGGGGTTATTAATGCAAAATCTAGCATTGCAGAGGGTGCTGGTTATGCTATAAAAGCAAGTTATTTAGAAAGTTTTCTTAAAAACGTTGATGGTTTTATTTTTCCAACCTTAGTAAATTCTATAAAGGACAAACCTATTATTCAAAAAATAGCTATTCTTAAAAGCTTTATTTATATAATTGAATCTAATTGATAATATTTATCTTAATTTAAAACCAAATAGTTAAAATGATATTAACTCTTAAAAGTAGAGTAGGTGAAGTAATAGGTCAATATAGTTCGGTTAATGATCTATTAGAAGCAGAAGAAAGGTTTATATTGGAATCAAATGAAGTTAAAGAATTTCATAAATATAACCGTGTACTAGAAACGTCAATAATAAATTACTTTAGTGAATCTCCCTTTATTCATGATTTTGTTTGGTACAATCAGAATGATGAATCCAAATCTTATTCATTTCAAATATTTGAAACTAAGGTTTAATACGTAAATCATCACTGATTCGAATTACTGTTATTGTATTTTAAGTCTTTTATTTATTCCTAGTAAAACTTCTTCTATTTTTGTATAAATAGGAAAGCATATGATAACTTACCTCGAACGTATTATCACTGATCACAAGATTATGCTAGGTAAGCCTGTCATCAAAGGCACCAGGATCACTGTTGAGCTTATATTAAAAAAACTCTCTCAGGGAGCTACTCAACAAGAAGTTACTAAGATGTATCCTGAACTTAATCTTGAAGATGTTAATGCAGCATTGGCATTTGCCTTATTAAACTTAAAAGGAGAAGATTCATTTGGTTTTGCCGCATGATCCTTGCGGACGAAAACATTGACCATCAATTAATAGAAATTATACGAAAAGAAGGTATTGACGTTTATTCTGTTTATGAACAGAATCGAGGTATTTCAGATGAATCGGTCATTTTACTTTCCAGAAATCCACCCAGAATCATTTTGACTGAAGATAAAGATTTTGGTGAGTGGGTTTTCGCTCATCACATAGAAGGATTAAGCATTATTTTGCTCAGATACCACTTCAAAAACACTCATCAAATTGGGGATATTTTAGTTAATTTAATTAAAAATCAAAGTCTACAATTATATGGTTATTTTACAACAGTAACTGTTGATAAGATAAGGGTTAGAAAAATTTAGAATTAGAAAAACAACTTTTGAACATTAAAAATATCTCCATTTATATTGCCAGCTTCTTTAAATATGGATTCATCACAATTTTAAATTTACGGAAAGAGAATCACAAAATATAGAGTTAGCGTTTTTAAAAATTGAAGATTACGAAGAGCTTAAACAGATCATGATTGCCTGTTATGAGGGAATGCCAAATTCCTATTGGAAAGAGCAGCAAATTAAATCTCTTCTGACAAAATTTCCTGAAGGACAGATAGTTGTAAAAGTAAACGAGCAGATTGCCGGATGTGCCCTGGCAATTATTATTGAGCTTGAAAGCTTCGAAGACCATCATACATACAGACAAATTACCGGGAATTTTACATTCAATACTCATACTAACGATGGGGATACACTTTACGGAATTGATGTTTTTATAAAACCTGAGTTCAGAGGATTAAGACTTGGCAGGAGGCTTTATGAATACAGGAAAGAGTTGTGTGAAAAATTAAATCTGAAAGGAATTTTATTTGGCGGACGTATACCAACTTATCATAAATATAAAAACGATTTAAGTCCTAAGGAATATATTGAGAAAGTTAAAATAAGGGAAATTCATGATCCTGTTCTAAACTTTCAGCTTTCAAATGACTTTTTTCCTGTGAGGGTTTTAAAAGGGTATCTGGAAGGAGATTCAGGATCTGATGAATATGCCGTTTTACTGCGTTGGGATAATATTTATTATCAAAAGCCCTCTAAAAGGACTAAAGAAATTAAGAAAATTGTGCGCCTAGGTCTAGTTCAGTGGCAAATGAGAACTTACAAAACAGTCGATGACCTGATGCAGCAAGCAGAGTATTTTATTGATACTTTAAGTACATATAAAAGTGATTTTGCTCTATTTCCTGAATTTTTTAATGCTCCGCTTATGGCTGAATATAACCATTTGAGTGAAGCTGAAGCCATTAGGAAATTGGCTGGATATACATCAGAAATAATAGTGGAGTTTTCAAAATTATCAGTTGCATATAATATTAACATCATTACCGGAAGTATGCCTGAGCTTGTGGGAGACATACTTTACAACATCGGATACTTATGCCGGAGAAACGGTTCTGTTGAAAGATACGAGAAGCTGCATGTTACCCCAGATGAACAAAAGGTTTGGGGAATGAAAGGAGGTACTAAATTACATACTTTTGATACTGATTGTGGAAAAATTGGAATCCTCATCTGTTATGATGTGGAATTTCCTGAACTAAGCCGATTGTTGGCAGTTGAAGGAATGGAAATTCTATTTGTTCCTTTTCTGACAGATACTCAAAATGGTTACTCACGTGTTAGGCACTGTGCTCAGGCCAGGGCGATTGAAAATGAGTGCTATGTAGCAATTGCAGGCAGTGTCGGTAACCTCCCAAATGTTCATAATATGGACATACAATATGCTCAGTCAATGGTTTTTACACCATGCGATTTTCATTTTCCTACTAATGGGATTAAATCAGAAGCAACACCCAATACAGAAATGATCTTGATTTCTGATGTAGACCTCGATTTGCTTAGGGAACTCCATAATTATGGAAGTGTTAAAAACCTTAAAGACAGAAGAACAGATCTTTATGAATTAAAGAAGTTTTAATTTCTTTTTAAAATTAATTTGTTTGATCAACTCTTAAACTTGTTTAATAGTTCGTCGTAATTATTAAACAAAATAATTACTATGTATTTATATCAACTTGTTTACACGAGCCGTAAAAAACCTTCCTGCAATGATAAGGAAATCGAAAAAATATTAGATTCCTGTAAAAGAAATAATCCTGGCAAAGATATTACTGGAGTACTTCTACACTCAAACGAACATTTTATACAGTACCTTGAAGGATCAAAAGATATTATAAAGCTGTATGACCTGATTAAGGAAGATACCAGACATACAGGTGTAGTTCTATTAAGTTATGGGCCTTTGAAAGAAAGGGTATTTCCTTCTTGGCACATGGGTTATAAAAACATAACCAATTCCAAGATCGATTTTCTTACAGATGGGAATTTCAATGAAAAGAAAGTCTTTGAATCTATAATTAAAGGTGAGAAGCAAACCGATACTAGTGCTGTCAACTTATTGATCAAATTTTTTAATAAATAGATCTATACAAAGAACTTTGACAAAGTTTTAAACTTTGTCAAAGTTGGATTACTCATTTAAAAAGTCCAGGCCTAATCTTTTTAAAATCAATTTGTTAAGATATTCTTTGAGAGGAGTTAAAGATATTTTATCTATTACATCATGTGCGAAAGCATTCATTAAAATAGCCCTTGCCGATTTTTTACTGATTCCTCTTGCTTCAAGGTAAAAAAGCATGTCTTTATCCATTTTGCCAATAGTTGCTCCGTGAGAGCATTTGACATCATTAGCCCAGATTTCAAGTTGAGGTTTAGTATTTACAACTGCCTCATCAGAAATTAACAAGTTTTTATTTGACTGGTAGGCATTGGTTTTTTGGGCATCTTTCCGGACAAAAATCTTTCCGTTAAAAACTCCTGTTGATTTCTCATCTAAAATTCCTTTGTAAAGTTCATTGCTCAAACAATTCGGTACAGCATGGTCTACGCTTGAATGGTTGTCTACTAAAGTATTGCCATTTAGCAGGTAAAGACCATTCATGTTCCCTTCGCAGTATTCGCCATTCAATATGAGATTCAGGTTATTTCTGACAATATTGCCGCTTAGAGTAATGGTAGAACACGTAAATATACTGTTAGCTGACTGATAGACATTTGTGGAATCGACCAGGCTTGAAGTGTTATCACCTAATTGAAGCTTATAAAGTTCGGAAACTGAATTTTCATCAGCATGAACTTCAGTATAAATATTTGTAAAACTATTATTTGAACCAATGCAGTAAAATGCCTCTATGATTTTAACCTGGGCATTTTTGCCAATTTTTATATAGTTTTTAGGTTGCGCTAATACAGAGATATTTCTTTTATCGCAGATGTTTAAAATATAAATGGGCTTGTCTGCAATTGTGTTATCTGCAACCTTTATATAAACTCCGTTTGTGGATAGTGCAGCATTAAGAAATAGAAAAGGGTTAGTTGTTGAATCAATTTCCTGATCCACTTCCTTTGCCACTTCTTTAATATTTTTAATATCTACACCTATTTGATTAGTAATTTTTGAAAGGGTAGGGGATACAAAACCATTTACCAGTACAATTAAGTTTACATCCAGTTCTGGAAATAAAAACTGGTTAATATCCTCTTGCTTTAAATCAGAATGGTTAATGAAATAATCATTTTTTAAAACTTTATTAAAGTCTGTATATTTCCATTCCTCGTGTTTGATAGTAGGAATTCCAGCCGCCAGAAATTGCTGATAAGCTTTTTTTCTAAAGCCATTTTCACCTTCTGTTTTAGAAATACTGTTGTATTCCTGTTCTATTAATTCACTGAATTCCATCTGGTTCTTTCGATTATAGTTTAACAGCGTTTACCTCATTTTTAATGAAATCATAGCCTTTTTCCTCCAATTCTAAAGCCAGCTCTTTGGTGCCAGATTTCACTATTTGTCCGTTATAGAGTACGTGGACAAAATCTGGAATTATGTAATCTAATAATCTTTGGTAGTGGGTAACTATAATGAAAGCGTTGTTTTTTGAGCGCAAAGTGTTAACTCCATTGGCTACAATTCTTAAGGCATCGATATCTAAACCAGAATCAGTCTCGTCCAATATGCAAAGCTTTGGATCCAACATTGCCATCTGAAAAATTTCATTCCTTTTTTTCTCTCCACCAGAGAAACCTTCGTTCAGTGACCTGCTTAACAAAGACTGGTCAATGTTGACAATTTTCATTTTCTCTTTCATTGTTCCCAAAAAGGAAACTGCATCAAGAGGATCTTTGCCCTGATATGTTCTTACTTCATTTACTGCAGTTTTCAGAAAATTTGTAGTACTTACCCCAGGGATTTCTACCGGATATTGAAAGGCAAGAAAAATTCCTTCTTTTGCTCTCACATCAGTTGCCATGTCCAAAAGGTCTTTTCCTTCAAATTCGACAGAACCTTCTGTTACTTCATAATCCTCTCTACCAGCTAATACAGAAGCTAATGTAGATTTTCCTGCTCCGTTAGGACCCATGATGGCATGAATTTCCCCTGCTTTTACAGTTAGGTTAAGGCCTTTTAAAATTTCCTTGTCACCGATACGGGCATGGAGGTTAACTATCTTAATCATTTAGTGTGTGGTTCTTATTCAAAATTACTTGATTTAGGCGGAGCTTGTTGTTTGAACTGCACTCCAGTTGCGATTCCGCCTTTTCTTTCTTGTTTCAGGTAAAGTTCCTGTGCAGTTTCCTGACTTACTATTTGGATTTCGCTGTAGGATGTTTTGTTGGTAATAAGCGGGAAACCAGCTACTCTTTCAGCACCTGAGCATTCAATGCAGGTCCTGGCTCCAGGCAATGCCTTTAAGCGAAGTTCGGGAATAGGTTTCAGGCATTTAACACAATCCATTATCCAACAGATCCTTCCAGGCTTATAGCCAATAGTTTTTGGGCTTCAACGGCAAATTCCATTGGGAGCTGGTTCATTACTTCTTTGCAGAAACCATTTACGATCAAAGCAATAGCTTTTTCATTGTCTATTCCTCTTTGATTGCAATAAAAAACCTGGTCCTCGCTTATTTTAGATGTTGTGGCTTCATGCTCAATCTGGGCATTGCTATTTGCAACTTCGATATATGGAAAAGTATGTGCTCCACAAAGATCTCCCATCAGCAAAGAATCACATTGAGAAAAGTTTCTTGCATTGTCAGCCTTTTTGGAAACTTTCACCAAACCTCTGTAAGAATTCTGACTGTGTCCTGCTGAAATTCCTTTAGAAACAATCCTGCTTCGGGTGTTTTTTCCCAAATGGATCATTTTAGTTCCTGTGTCTGCCTGCTGATAGTTATTGGTTACAGCAACAGAATAAAACTCACCAATAGAATTATCTCCTTTAAGTATTACACTTGGATATTTCCATGTGATAGAAGAGCCTGTTTCGACTTGTGTCCAGGATATTTTTGCGGAGTTACCTGCGCAGATTCCTCTTTTAGTTACATAATTATAAATTCCACCTTTTCCATTCTTATCGCCGGGATACCAGTTTTGAACAGTAGAGTATTTTATTTCAGCTTTTTCCATGGCAACTAATTCAACCACAGCTGCATGCAACTGATTTTCATCACGCATAGGGGCGGTGCAACCTTCCAGATAGCTAACATAGCTTTCTGCCTCAGCAATGATCAAAGTCCGCTCGAACTGGCCGGTCTCTTTTGCATTTATTCTGAAATAGGTTGAAAGCTCCATTGGAGATCTTACTCCTTTAGGAATATACACAAACGAACCGTCTGAAAAAACAGCAGCATTTAAAGCCGCATAATAGTTATCTGTATAAGGAACTACGGTTCCTAAATATTTTTTAATCAGTTCAGGATGGTTTTCGACAGCTTCGCTCATTGAACAGAATATAATTCCCAGTTCAGCAAGCTTGGTTTTGAAAGTGGTGGCAATTGATACACTGTCTATCACGGCGTCAACCGCAACACCTGTGAGTCTTTTTTGTTCGTCTAGGGAAATTCCCAGTTTTTCAAATGTCTTTCTTAATTCAGGGTCTATTTCATCTAAACTGTTAAGCGTGATTTTTTGCTTAGGTGCAGAATAGTATATAACATCCTGAAAGTTGATATCAGGAAATTTGACGTTTTGCCAGGTAGGTTGAGTTAAAGTAAGCCAGTAGCGGTACGCTTTTAGTCTGTAATCCAGCATCCATTGTGGCTCGTTTTTTTTACCGGAGATTAAACGTACAATATCTTCATTCAGCCCTTTTGGCGCTGAATCGTTTTCGATGATTGTCTCAAACCCGTATTTATAATCTGAAGATGTTATTTCTTCAAGCAGATCAGTGCTTTTTTCCGACATGGATTAGCCTGTTTAGAATTAGTCTAAATGTAAAAGTACAACAATTTTTAGTGTTTTTTGTTCCCTTTTCTCAAAAAAAGATAGCTCATGGAAAGAAATAGGATTTATTACCTTGCTTTAGTCGTTGCAAACCAGCGAATGCCTATTAGCTAAGATATTCCTTATAAATTTTTTTTATTATCATTTAACCTTATTTGAAATTAATTTTATTCTTGGTTGTATTATTTATTTCAATTCTCATAAACTTTTATTGAAAATCAAAATAAGAACTTGGAATATTAATATTTATTCTTTTTAGAGAATAAATATTACAGTCAATTTCAATTTCTAATAAAATTTAAATCATGTAATATTTATTAATTATAAACAAAAGTTTCAGTCAATTTGTGAGTTATTGTAATTTTTTTTATTTTGATTTTAATATATAAATACTTGATTACTTTGTAGTTATACTTAATTGCGGTAATATATGCCCTCTCCTGTGTAAAGAGAAATAAAAGTAAGTATTTTAGGAAATTAAAATTTTACCCTTTAAGTTTATTGTTCTTTTCCAAACTATGAACAATTACCTTTTCAAGATTTGCTTTTTATATTTTGCCATTTTTGGATTTAACCACCATGCATTTGCTCAGTTAGGCGGTATTGTAGAAGCACAAAAACTTACGAACAAGGCTCAGGACGTAGTAGATAAAGCCAGTGAGTGGAATACCAAAGTGCAAAAATCTGCAGGTTTTGCTTTATTAACTGAAGGAAAGAAAATTGACGTTCCATGTGCACTTCCAAATCCTGTTCCTCATGTTAACGTTATAATAAGCAAGATTGAAATAAATCCCAATGGAAATAATGCAGATGTCATTGTTAAAATTGATAAATCTGTGTTTTCAGCTTCAGCTACAAGTGATGAGAAGATCGCATTCGTAGCAAATGTTCCTTTTTCCAGAGATGGAGGTTTTGTCGGCGAGAGCAACCTGTTCCTTTATGAAGATGTAATTATCAATATCGGATCAAGTAAACTTAAAATATTTGCTAAAAATCCGGGAAATGGTTCATTAAGTTATATAAAAATAGATTGTAAAAAATTTATTGGCATGCACCTGAGTGCGGAGTTTGAACTGCCGGAAACAAATGCCGAAAACAAGGATGGCTCGCTTTCCGGTAATTTGGTGAAAGCTGTTATCGAAACAGATATTTCAGATTTAGACAATTGGTTTTTCTCCATAGAAAAACTACCTAAATTCCAGTTTAAATTTCTGCCTGATTTTACATGGAGTATAAAAGACTTTGTATATGATAATAGCACATCTGCCAACAGTGCGGGCATGGTATTCCCATCTCAATATATTCCTGCTAATGAATCCTGGAAGGGATTTTACTGCAAAGAAGGTTCTGTTACTCTTCCCAAATATTTTAAGAATGGCGATTTTCCTGATGGCATTACGCTTTCTGTGGCAGGCTTACTCGTGGATGACCAGGGAGTATCCGGTAATTTTAGTGCTAAAGACATAATTAAAGACGGGAAAATTGGTTCCTGGAAATACAGTCTTTATAGTTTAACTCTGCCAATTGAAAAATCAGCAGTGCAAAATTTTGCAATGACTGGGGTATTTGATACGCCTATTTCTGAAAAAGATGGTTCTCCTTTTGGTGTATCTATTGCAAACAATAACTTACAATTTAGTGTGGACCATTTAAAAGGTTTTGATTTTAAATCTTTAGGCAAAAATACAAGTGCAAAAATAACAAGTACCGGAGTAAACGTTAAAGTAATTAATGACGAGATGAAAGTTGGTGTTAACTTAAATCAAGTTATTATCACATTGTCCCCAAGTAGTTCTACAGAACTTTTAGTTAAAGTAGATAAACTCACAATATTATCATATGATCCTTTTATTGAAATAGCAGGAGCTTCTTTAGATATAAATAATGAATCTTCGAAGTTTTCCAATTTTCCTGTGACATTGAAAAGCCTTGATTTTACTGCTAACAATAGTTTTATGAGCCTCGGTGCGAAACTGGAGGTAAAAATTTCGGGATCAAAAACGGCGGATGACCCATTAAGTATTGTTGCTACAGGTTCTTTTCAAATTGTGGCTCAAATAGACCCAAGCAATGATAAATATAAATATAAAGATTTCATTCCTGGTTCTTTCTGTGTTGAAGCTAAAAACAAACAATACCAAATTAAAGGTTGTATAGAAATTTTTAGTGATGAAGATAAAGGGGGTGCTCCTTTGTCAGGAACTGCCGCAGCATACGGATCTGGTTTCTATGGCTACCTTGATGCAAAATTTATTGATAAAATTGAAGTAAAGGTGATTGCCATGTTTGGTAGCAAGGCTATGGTAGTTACAGAGCCTGAGAAGAGAACTGATTATTGGTTTTTAGATGCTTCAGTGACGCTTCCGACAGCCATTCCACTTTTTCCAGGGGTAGGTATCAATGGTTTTAATGGTGGTGCAAGTATGGCAGTTAGTCCTACAACTACACCATGTTCACAAGGCTCAACAGGCTGCAATATGTCAGGATTATTAATTGCAATTGATGATCAAGTTGGTCTTGGTATAAAAGCTGGGCTTGGGATTGTCTCTATTCCTACACCTCAAGCTTTCGAAGGCACTCTCACTTTAGGTGTTACTTTCAGAAAGGATGGAGGGGGAGGGGTTGATAAAATTACTTTTGATGGATTGGTTAAAATAATTAATCTGGAGGCATCTGGATCAAATGCAGAGGGCCTAAGTGCGGCAAAATCAGATGGAAAAGCGGATGAAAATAAAGTTGAGAAAGCAGATAAGGTAGATGGTGCAGCTGTTGACTGGCATATTGTGTATGATTTTCCCAATGCAACGCTAACAGGATCTGTTGGAGTATACATAAATTATGATGGAATTTTAACAGGAACGCAAGATGCTGCTACTCACAAGGCAGGAAGTATAGATCTTTATTTTTCGCCCAATGATTGGTATGTGCGTGTAGGAATTCCTAGTAAAATGATAGGGGTAAAAATTGTAGGGTTAGTAGATGTAGAATCCTATTTCTACATGGGTTCTATAATTCCAAACCCTGCAATTGCGCCCATTGATGGTGTTGTAAATGCCCCTGTCGATCCCACTTTGGTAAATGCAGGGATGGGTTTTGGCACTGGAGTACGTTTGCACGCAAGTAAGAAGTTAGAGATTGGACTTCCTAAAAAGGGGATCAAAGTAGGTGTGGGTGAATTAGCGGTTGAAGTAACATGTTATGCCAACGTAAATGTAGATGGTAGTTTCGCAGCAGGATTTGATTTGTTATTAGTAAAAGACAGGGATCCTATTGATTGTGGCGGTAATGCAAAAGATGGGAGCAGAGGAATTAAGAAATGGTATGCAACTGGCCAAGCTTATTTAATAGCCAGTATAAAATTAGGGGCGGAAGCTGGTTGTGGAAATGAAGGGGTAAGTCTCACAATTGCATCAGCCTACATAAATGCCTATGTTTTTGCCCAGGCTCCCAATCCAACCTATCTTAAAGGGCGAGTTGATACCGAATTTGATGTACTCGGGTTGGTGAAATTTCCTTTAGGATTTGATTTTGAATATGGTGAAAAATGTGACGAAGACATAAAAAGATTCAAATTGTCTGTTATTGATCGTATCGTCCCTTCTAATGGCCAGCTTGTAAGCGCTTATACTGGAATCGCTGTCACTCTTAAAAAACCATTAGGTGCAATACTTCCTTATTCTGTAGGCCCTGTACAAGTTTTGGACTTAAATATTATAAATATAAAATATACCAACAAGAAAATGCCTGAAGATGCTGATTATACAGATTATACATCTGGTTCGCTTTTGGCTAAGAAAACATCTGGTGTTACCTCTCTTTTTGCACCTGAAACAGCATGGACGGAAGGAAAATATATAGCAACTGCAGAGGTGACTTTCAGTAATGGATCAAAAGAAACAGAGAATTTCTCATTTGAAGTATTTCCTGAACCAATCAAGATACCGACAAACAATGTTGCCTATGCCTATCCATTACCCGATATGAAAAACTTTTTCCTGTCTGCCAGCAAACGTGGTTATGCTAATTTTATTACCAAACCTAACATACCTACTGAAATAGATGCTGCTTCTCAGCAATTTGAAGCGAAATTTTATAGTGGAGAAAAATTAATAGCTACAGAAAAAGTTAGTTATAACAAGAATCCAGCTGCAAACCAGAATGCTTTCGAATTTGATATTCCAACCGATAAAATGGCTGTGTCCGTAGGCTACACTCTTAAGGTTGTAAAAGTTGCTATCGCACAATATACTTCTGATAACAAACAACCGATTGTAGGGAATACTGCTGCAGGAGTCAGTAAAGTTAATGATGTAATAGTGCTGGAATACCCTTTTACCACGAGTCGCTTTGCAAGTTTTGAAGAAAAAATAAGCTCATTGCTTGCAGGAAAAGTAACTAAGAGCGGCGATGCTTACACAATTGCACTGGAAGGCAAAGGACAAGCGGGAACAGAAATATTTGATGAAGAATTTACCGATTTTGAACTTACCGGTTATCAGCCACAACCCGGTAATCGCATACCTCCATTGGTGGTAATAGAATTAAGTGAGAGCTCTGTAAGTAAAAATTATCACTCTCCTCCATCTTATCAAGAGTCTAATTTAGATCCTAAATCTCCCTATAGAACTGCCAACGAGTTCAACGGGAAAACGCTCACAATCAATACAGCACATTATATCAAAAGAGCCATTGTACATATACCATGTTCAAGTTGTACAGGTAATATTATTGATTCAGGTGTAAAGGAAGTATCATTTAAATATTATTTGCCCGGTAGAAATAGCGAAGCTATAACACAACCTGTTCCCCAAGCTACTGTCTCATTGTCATTTGTAGTGCAGGCAGAGTAAGGAATTGAAAAACAACCAAAACTAAATAAACTCTTTTGAGCAAATATTTTATCATATTATTCTGCCTGGCGGCTATATTGTGTTCAGCACAAACTGTTAAACCTAAAGCTGTTGCGAGGAAACCGGCGATAGCCAGGAAAACAACATTTGCAATTATCAGTCGACCTTATCAGGATAGTATATCACTTCGTTGGGTATTAGGTGATTACAATAGCTGGCTCCTGAGCAAACGCTTTGGTTATGATATCTATCGTGCAAGCATTAGTACAGATACATCAGATTTTATCAAACTGAATGAAGAACCTATTCTGCCAGTTTCTGAAGATGAGTTTAATCAGAAATACCTTAAAGATCCTATTGCTTCTAAAGCGGCTTTTTCTTGTATCCATTCTGGTGATACTCCGGATAAAAATTTAAAAGAAGCAATAGGAAAATCTGATGCCAGATCAATGACTTTCGCCATGGCAATTCTGGCTGCGAATATTTACCCTAAAGTAGCTAAGATATCAGGGATGATGTATGTTGATAAGAATATTCAAAAAGGCAAAAAATATTTATACAAAATTGTTTTAAGCCCCAAAGCTAATTTTAAGCTCGCAGCTACAACCACTGTCACAACGGGCGATGCATACGAAATTCCTCAGATTGCAGGTTTTGTCGGAAAATCTCTCGGAAAAAGTGCCCAATTGAAATGGCAGAAAA
>JACMRH010000307.1 GCA_014376535.1 Cytophagales bacterium
ACGTTTTACTTTCAATAGCTGAAGGATAGTAAACTGGATTTAATACTGTATCTGACGGAATATAGGATCCCGATCCGCCTATCCACTTTACTAAGGCTGAATTCTGCTTTGTTCCATTTAATTTATAACCAGTTGTAGCAAGGCGGCAGATCACTCCATCCGGACCAGCATTTACTTTTACAGGAAAAAAATTAAGCATTGCAGAATCCTTTACCTGACAAGTACCTTTACTATAGGCCAAAATATATTTCCCTTTTATATTCGTAGTAATAGATGAGGTTGTATCCGGCATTTTTAATCCATTCCTAAACCAGCTGTAGGCAATAGGGGCAAGTGAAGCATTGATAATATTAGAAGAAATGGTGACTGTTTTGTCTTCACATACAAGTTGATCTGAGATGTCTATTTCCGGTTTAAAAAAAACAGTTGCTAAAGCAGAATCTTTGCTAAAGCAACCATCTTTTGATTTATAAGAAACTATAATTTTAAAAGAGCTATCTGCAATGCTTGAATAATTAGAAATAGTACTTACCACCGTTCCATTTCTAAGCCACGAATAGGTACCAGTTGAAAATTGAGTCGATTGAAACAATACATTCCCTCCAGTACAAACAGTCTGGTCTTCAACATTTATAGGAATAGGGAGAGGATAAGTAACAATCAATGAATCGGCATGAGGAATACAATTACCTATATTGGTTGTGATTAGCGTAATGGTGCTCTTTCCTAAATCTATTTCTGAAGGACCCGGAATATATTCGGCAATAAGAGATGTATCAGAAGGAGAAAAAATGCCTCCACTGCCTTTCCATAAACCTGTGAGAGTTGCCTGTACTGCACCGGATAGCTTTACTTTTATTGGCTTGCCTTCATTGCAAATCTTTTGATCAGGCCCAGCTAAGGCTAAAATGGGAATTTTAAAAGATTTAACAGTTACTGTGTCCTTGGTGGGCGGGCAACTTGAGGCATCCTGAACTGTAACCTCATAAAATCCTTCGCCAACCTTTATTGTTTGTGTTTTCTCACCTGTGCTCCATAAATATGTATATGGTGGTCTTCCTCCGGATGGTCTTGCAGTTATTGGGGTATTATTTGCCCCGAAACAAACAATTGGATTTATTGGGATAATGTCTACTTTTTTATTGTTCACAAAATAAACCTTGGTTGTGAGAACAGCAGGTTTTGAACTACAATTTCCAACAACTATACCGCTTGCCTGGTAAACTACAGAATCAGGAGCGCCAGGCCTGTAAGTTGCAACAACTGTGGAACAGGCACTTGTACAATTTAAATAAGACTCAAGTATCGGGTCTGAAGGCACAGAGGTCCATTTAATAGTATTTAACTGTAATCCTGTTACACTTAAAGTTTGGGTACAGCCATCACTTACAATTACTGGCGGAGTAATTTTTGGGCCAGGTACAGATTTGATGCTGTAAATATTTGGATTGAAGCCAGGTTTACAAAAGGTTAAAAATTTTGGCCAGGGCCCGTCAAGGCATAGAACTTCTCCAGGAAATCCTCTTATTCCGCAGTCAATAGAATAATCCAGTGCACCTGGTGGAACAGCCCCTTGAACAATATTAAAAATTATTCCAACAGCCCCAGAGTCTAAGGTAATCCCAAATTGCACACAGCGAACAGGTGGGTCTTCGTTTGGATCTATCCCACAACATAAATCATTTCTTCTTACACTGCTACTAAGCCACAAAGAATCAGGATTGTCTTTTAGGTTTACAGTAAAATAAGGTGTAGCGCTTCCGCAGTATGGTGATTGTGCAAAAGAATGAATAGACCCTAAAAAACAAAAAATAAAAATTAAAAAGCAGTTACTTTCTACCGTGTGCTTATTGTAAACTATTCTCATATTTGTTTAAATATTCAACAAAACTATTTATAACATTAACATCAATTGTACACTTTCAGTGTGAAAAAGCCCAATCAAATTTTCTTCCTTATCATATTTCTCCTGTTAGCAAATGCTGGCTATACTCAGGATATTCAATTTGGCCAGGTTTATAACAACCCACTTTATCTTAATCCAGCAATGGCTGGCATTTCTCCGTTTTCCAGATTAATGGCCTATAACCGTACTCAATGGTACAATCTCGATTCAAAATACATCAGTTACCTGGCAGGTGGCGATCATTTTGTTTCTCGGTACAATTCTGGTTTAGGTGGCTATCTTTTATACGACCAGCAGGGCAGTTTAGTTTTAAAGTCATATGAGGTTCAGCTCCAATATGCTTATGAACTTGTTTTAAGTAAAACCTGGGCCGTAAGGGCAGGCATTCAACCAGGATACGTGTCAAGAGAATTAGATTATTCCACACTAATTTTTCCAGATCAGCTCAACTCAAACGGCGCTGTTACTTCAACACAGGCCAGTGTCCCAGAGACAAGGCAAAGGGTGAATTATTTTGACTTCTCATCTGGCTTGATGGTTTATAATACCAATTGGTGGGGAGGTATTGCATTACATCACTTAAACCGCCCAAATCAATCTTTCGTAAGAAATAACTCCAGGTTGCAAATGAAGATTTCTGCAATTTCCGGGTATAAAATCAGGTTGAAAAATACTGAGGAAAAAGAAATAAGCATTACCCCTACTATGTATTATAAGGCGCAAGGTAAGTCAGATCAGATTGATGTTGGCCTATATGGAATTTACAACACCTTCATTGCAAGTATTTGGTACAGAGGTATTCCAGGATTAAAAAGGTACAATCAAGGTTTACAAAACAATGAATCTGTCATTGCTATGATAGGATATAAATTTCCTAAACTTCAGGTTTGTTACAGTTTTGATTATACTGTATCAAAACTTGCACCAGCAGGCACAGGAGGTGTTCATGAAATAAGTCTTATCTACTATTTTAAAAAGAACCAAAGGAAAAAGCCAATGAAAACTCTCCCTTGTCCAGAACTAACCGACTAAATAATATCGCAATACGCAATACTGATTACACAATACTCTAATTATAGATAAATAGCCACCATTTGCTTCCATTGGACCGGATTGTGGGCTTCTTCCTTCCAGATATATAGTGAATTAGAGATTCCTTTTTCGATTAAAGATTTGCTAAGAAACTTATTATCTTCAAGGAAAGCATCAACTTCGCCAACGGCCAAAATTATTTCTAATCTTTTTAATTGGGCTATATAGTACGGGTCATCCAATTTTGGAATATATCTGTTTGGGGTATTTGAAATGATGTTTTCATCTAAGAAACCCTCAAAAAGGTCTTTAAAACTTGCCATGGCCTGGGTAAGGTCGTATCTACCGCTCATTCCCACAACTTTATCCACAAAATGTGGATGTCTGAACGCAATATTCATTGCATGATATGCTCCTAAACTGCAACCAGCTAATATTGTGGTAGGATCTGGATTTCTTTTTCTGGTAAAAGGAAGTAGTTCGTCAATGATATATTTTTCGAATTCAGCATGACGAAGTATTCTTTCGCCAGGATGCAGGGCAAGGTTATAAAAGCTTTCACTATCAATACTGTCCAAACAATAAACCTGAATAAGGCCACTTTCTATTTTCCGCTGGAGCGCTTCCATCACTCCCCAGTTTTCATAATCATAAAAATGAGCTTTTCTGGTTGGAAAAAATAAAACCCTGGCACCTGCATCTCCAAAAACAAGAATTTCCATATTCCTTTTCAGGATTGGGCTATATTTTTTAATATATTCTCTTGTCATTCTTTTAGTCGCTTTCCAAAGAAAACATTAATATTAAAGAGTTAAATTTTAATAGCTTATTTAAACAATTGATAACATTTGTTCATAATTTCTGTTTGCCAAAGCTCATATCCTTTGGGCGAGAGGTGCAAACCATCGCCATCATATAATTCGCCTTTAACCCTTCCATTCTCATCCAGCATTTTAGAATATACATCGATATAATGTAAGTGGTCTGCTGAAAGCTGTATATTTTCCATGATACACTTGTTAGCAAATTCAATACTACCTTTCAGGTTAAATCTTGCCGGGCTGGGTTTGATTGATAAAAAGCAAACTGGAATATTGCCTAGAGATTGACGTATCTGGTTTATTAACTGATAGTAAAATATTACAACTTCTTCCGGGTTTCGGCCGTCACCCAAGTCGTTATCACCTGCATAGATAATAATTGCATCAGGTTTTTGGCGTGGAACTACTCGTTTGTAAAACCAAGTGCAGGCTGCAAGAGTCGATCCGCCAAAGCCAAGGTTTACTGCATTGAAATCAGTTAAAGTTTTTTCAAGGCTTTCCCATCTTGTGAAAGAGGAGCTACCATAGAAAACTATTTTCTTCTTTTTGTTTTTGATGACTTCTTTCGCCTCAAGTCTTTCTATGTCCTGTAAATACCAATTCAATGCTTTAGAATTTGCTTAAAAATACAAAACATTCGTTTGATCCGGTTTTTAATCCACTCTATTTATAAAATATTAATAGTTGTTAGCCATTTGCACTCACAACTCGCAGCACACAACTCGCAACTGAATCATGGCATGGGGATTTATTATAGAAAGGGTTATATGGAATGTTTCTAATCTAAGCTTTGGCCCGTTTCTTATAACTACTTGGCAAACTGCTAAAGTAATTGCAATTAAAATTTAGGATTATGAAAACGATAGAGAAAAATTATGATTTTGACAATAAAACTGGTCGAAATCATGAAGGACCTAACGCAAACATTCCTGTAAAAAGATTGACAGCTGGTTCTATAATAGGAGACAATGTCGAAAATTATGAAGGTGAAAACCTGGGAACTATCGACGACCTGATGATTAATATCCAAACAGGTATTGTTGAATATGTGGTGATTGAATACGGCTCCTTCCTGGGTTTGGGAGGTAAAATGTTCGC
The DNA here is from genome assembly GCA_014376535.1 of Cytophagales bacterium. Classification (GTDB taxonomy): domain Bacteria; phylum Bacteroidota; class Bacteroidia; order Cytophagales; family UBA9547; genus UBA9547. The sequence goes on from JACMRH010000307.1 coordinate 4,858, forward strand.
CATCCCTTTTGAAGAGCTTGAATTAGATGAAGAAAAAGAATGCTTCATAGTAAGCCGGGATATGAACTACCTGAAAAATGCCCCGGGATTCGACCAAAATCACTGGCCGGATACAAATGATCATACTGAATATTTAAATCAGGTCACTCAATATTATCAGGTTGCAAATGGAATGTATGTGTAACCAAATTTAATCCCTTCATAAAAGCTGTCAAAAAATGGCAGCTTTTTTTATGCCGATATTTTGCCTTTCAGAACTAATAGTTTCATTTCCTCAATTTTAGCTAAAATTTCATCCGAGTTTACAAACTGATCTGGCAGCGTATTGCTTATGTAAAGAACGAACTTCCAGATCTCATATACTTCACTTAGGTAAATCTCATAATCAACATACAGAGGGTTTAAACTTTTTAAGGTTATAGAATTGTTGTCAAGTTTTTTATAAACCTTTTTAATTGCATATCCTTTTTCAGATATAACGATGTACATATTACCGTCCTTGATCTCATGCCAGTCTTCTACATATTCCCCTAATATTTTGCAATTGCTAGGTAATGGAAGCATACTATCACCTTCACTTTCAAACATGCGCATAGTTTTGCTTTTTGAAACGAAGGGAAGGCTTATTTTTGGTAGTTCTTTAATGAATTCCGGATCATTATAGCCTGCCAAATAACCTGCACGAACTTTTACCGGAACATATTCAATGTTTTCTTTCCCCTTATCGTTCACCGTTACGGCCAATACCCGCATTTCATGGCTTTTGGCATAATTGAAGTTGGACTGAATATCCGCCAGTTTAATTTCGGAAAACAAACCAAGCTCTTCTCTAATAAGCATATCAATGCTTATTTTAAAATGATCGCTTATTTTAATAAGGTCCACAAGTGGAGGATTTTTAGCTACACCCGTTTCATAGGAAGCGAGCTTGCCTCTTTTAAAATCAAGTAATAAGGCCAAGTTTTCCTGGCCGGTATTTAATCTTTCACGAAGAAATTTAAGGTTTCTTCCAAACTGGGGAATTTGGTTGTTCATTATATTGTTAATAATATTACCAAATTTATGATAATATTATTAACAATTAAAAATAGGAGTTAGAAATATGAGATTAATACTTTTACTCAACTCTTAATATATAACCCATACCAATCAAAGTATGGATAAGCTTCTTGTCAAAAGACTTATCAACTTTTTTTCTGAGGAAATTGACATATACATCAATTACATTGGTACCGGTATCAAAATTTAATCCCCAGACTTTTTCAGCAATTTCAGCCCTGGAAATCGCTTTTCCCTGGTTTCTTACAAAGTATTCAAGTAATGAAAATTCTTTGGCTGTTAAATCAATTTTTTGTCCTGCACGGGTAACTGTATAGCTATCGAGGTTCATTTCAAGGTCTGCAACTTCCAGCAATCGGACACTTTGCTGGGCTTCAGGAATATTTCTTTTGGTTAGTGCTTTCACCCTCGCTAGCAACTCGCGAAACTCAAAAGGTTTGGTCAGATAGTCATCAGCACCAGAATCAAAGCCGGTTACTTTGTCATCAGTTTTGCTGAGCGCAGTAAGCATAAGAATAGGGGTATTGATCTTTTGTACCCTAAGTTCTTTGGCAAGCTCAATTCCGTTCAATTTAGGAATGATAATATCAAGAATTATAAGGTCATATTGGTTTGAAAAGGCCAGATGTTTGGCAATAACACCATCGTGCGCTGTGTCTACTTTATAGGAGTTTTCTTCAAGCCCTTTTTTTATGAACTCGGCAACTTTCTGCTCGTCTTCAACCACTAAAACTCTCATAGCTCAAAAATTTTATACAAGTACGCAAAAATCCTTCCTTTATCTTAAAGACTCTCATTAGTATACGATTAAAATTATGCTAATAGTGACCTGACTCAAAATTTCTTCCTTTTGATTATCTTTAGGCAAAACAAGATTATTAAAAATATGAAATCATTAAAATGTTGGTTTCCTTTACTTTTTTCACTTTTCTTATTCTCCTGTAATAAAACTCCAAACGAAGTGACTGAAAAATCTCAAAGTGATTCGGCTAGTGTTGAAGCCAACAAATTTTTTGAAAAGGTGTATGACGAATTTCTTCAAAGACATCCTATTCAACAATCAGTTTTAGGAATTCGGGACAGGTATTCAGACTGGGATGATATCTCCGATTCAGCAGATCTTGCAGAAATAGATATTGCCGAAAAAAATCTGTCTGAATTTAAGGAAAAAATTAAGTTTGAAGAACTGGATACTGTCACCAAAGTGAGTTATAAGCTTTTTGTTTATGAAGCTGAACAAAAAATAGCAGGACGAAAATTTATAATACATAATTATCCTATAAACCAGTTATTTGGATGGCATTCAGAAATTCCCTCTTTTCTTATTAATATACATACTGTAAAAGATAAAAAAGACGCAGAAGCTTATATTGAAAGGATTAATAAAGTACCTTTTTTAATCGACCAGGTTTTAAAGAAAATTGAAGCCCGTGAATCCAAAGGAATTATGTTGCCCAAATTTGCCTTTGCCCAAGTTATAGACGACTGTAAGGGCATTTTGAAAGGTCAGCCATTCGAGTTTGAGAAAAAATACAAATCCAGTTCCCTTTTAGAAGACTTTAACAAAAAGACAGAAGCTCTCAAACTTCCAAAAGAACAAGAAGATTCTTTGAATAAAAAATGCCATGAGGCACTTTTTATAAATTTTGGACCTGCTTATAGAAAACTCATTGCCCAGTTAGAAATTTCAGAAAAAAAAGCTACAAACGAGGATGGTTGCTGGAAATTTCCTGACGGTGAAGCATTTTATAAATATGCACTTCAAAGTACAACTACCACAAATCTATCCCCTGAGGAAATATTTGAAACAGGACAATCTGAAGTAAAAAGAATCCAGGAAGAAATGAAAAAGATCATGGTTGAAGTAGGATTTAAAGGTGACCTGAAATCTTTTTTCAAATACTTGCAGGATGATCCCAAATTTTATTACCCTGGAGATAGTCTAGGTAAAGAAGCTTATATGGTGGAAGCCAAACGTGTTATCAAGGAAATGAAAGGGCGTTTGAATGAATTGTTCATTACTAAACCCAAAGCAGATTTGATTGTAAAGAAAGTAGAACCTTTCAGGGAAAAATCTACAGCAGGTGCATTTTATCAGGAACCTGCTCCAGATGGTTCCCGTCCGGGAATTTATTATGTCAATACTTTCGACATGAAAACACTTCCTAAATATGAAATAGAAGCCCTCGCCTATCACGAAGCCATCCCTGGGCACCACATGCAATTGGCTATAGCCCAGGAAATGAAAGGCTTGCCGAGGTTTAGAAAATATGGTTTTTATACGGCCTATATTGAAGGTTGGGCATTGTATACTGAATTGGTGCCCAAAGAAATGGGTTTATATAAAGATAAATACAGCGATTTTGGAAGGTTGTCCATGGAATTATTAAGGGCAGCGCGCTTAGTTGTTGACGTAGGCATTCATTCTAAAAAATGGACCAGAGAAGAAGCAATAAAGTATTTTACAGACAATACGCCAAATAGCGAATACGACTGCCGGAAGGAAATTGAACGCTACATTGTGTGGCCATCACAAGCAACAGCTTATAAAATTGGCATGTTGAAAATTCTTGAATTAAGAGAAGGTGCAAAGAAGAGGCTGGGAGAGAAGTTCGATATAAAAGAATTCCACGATGTAGTCCTAACCAACGGAGCAGTGCCCTTAAATATTCTTGAAGAGCTTGTTGATGAATGGGTGAAATCCAAATTATGAGTGATGATTTATGAGTGATGAATGCAGCAGGTTTTGATACTTGATACTCACGACTTGATACTCCAAGTATGTCTCAATACTAAATACTCAATACTCAATACTATTTAAACAATTTGATTAGTTTTGTACTAACTTTTCAAGAAGAATTATAATTTCGCCGGCAACTGCTAGCCCGCTCTATTACACACTGCTATATATTTTATGCATACATACAATACTTCGCAATCTGACATCATATTAAAAGAATATGGCAGGGTTGTACAAAACATGGTTCACGACCTGAAAAAAATTGAAGACCGTGAAAAAAGAAACCAGAATGCCAAAGCCATCATAGAACTGATGAAACAGCTTCATTCTCAAATGAAGGACCCCAACATGGATTATTCTCAAAAATTATGGGACGATCTGTGTTGCATGGCAAATTTTGACCTGGATGTTGATTCGCCTTATCCTAAGGCAGAAGCCAGTACTTTTAATGCTAAACCAAGGAAAGTAGAATATAGCCAGAAAGAAATGCGCTATAAACACTATGGCAGAAATGTCGAGTTGCTTATGGATGAGGCTAAAAAAATTACAGATCCGGAAGAAAAGGAAAATGCGATTATTTACATTGGTAAATTAATGAAGGCACTTTACGGAGCCTGGAATAAAGAAGTTATTGAAGAGGAAGTAATATTAGAACATATGCGCCGTATGTCAGGCGGAGAATTGTTCATAGATATAAACCGTGTTAAAAACGAAAATCTTTTCCAAACTGGAATGAGATTAAGAAAACAAAGCGGGAATAGCATGATCAAAGACAACACTGCTCGTGAAGGCGCTACAGGTGGAAGCATGAACCGTGGAAGAAGCAACAATAATAATAACCGGAATAATAACAACCGGAATAACAACAACCGCAACAACAACAACAACAATCGCAATAAGAAATAGACATGGCTGTTTTTGAAATTAAGGGCGGACAAAAATTAAAAGGTGAACTAACACCTCAAGGGGCTAAAAACGAAGCATTACAAATTTTAAATGCCGTTTTGCTTACCGAAGAAGCTGTTACTATTAATAATATACCCCAAATAAGGGATGTTATCAAACTAATAGAACTTTTAAACAAACTTGGAGTTGAGGTTACAAAAATCACAGAAGCCAACTACAGGTTTTGTGCTAAAAATGTTAACCTGGACTACATGCTCACTGAAGATTTTAAAAATCAGGCAGCAGCATTAAGAGGGTCTGTGATGATTTTGGGTCCTCTTTTGGCCCGTTTTGGCAAAGCACGGGTTCCAAAACCAGGAGGTGATAAAATTGGCCGTCGTCGCTTGGATACGCATTTTATAGGTTTTGAAAAGCTAGGTGCCAAGTTTAATTATGATGCTGAAGATGGCTTTTATACAATTGATGCTAGCAACCTCCAAGGTTGCTACATGCTGTTGGATGAAGCATCTGTCACCGGGACAGCAAATATTGTAATGGCAGCGGTTTTGGCCAAAGGCAAAACAACAATTTACAATGCAGCTTGCGAACCTTATTTACAGCAATTATGCTCCATGCTTAATAGAATGGGCGCAAAAATTACCGGGATTGGATCAAATCTGTTAAATATTGAAGGTGTTGAATCATTAGGCGGCACTGACCATACAATGTTGCCTGACATGATTGAGATAGGCTCCTTCATCGGTTTAGCCGGAATGACAGGATCTGAGATTACTATCAAAAATGCCAGAATTGATATGCTTGGAGTTATTCCTGGCGTATTTCAGAGATTGGGAATTCAAATGGAATTCAGGGGCGATGATATTTACATCCCTGCACAGGATAGTTACGAGATAGATACCTTTATAGATGGTTCAATCCTGACCATTGCAGATGCTCCATGGCCAGGTTTTACACCAGACTTATTAAGCATAGTACTGGTAGTAGCAACACAGGCAAAAGGAACTGTGCTTATACACCAGAAAATGTTTGAAAGCCGGTTGTTTTTTGTGGATAAATTGATTGAAATGGGTGCTCAGATCATACTATGTGATCCGCACCGTGCTAACGTTATTGGGTTAAACAAAGTGAATCCTTTAAGGGGAATTTCTATGTCCTCCCCCGACATCCGTGCCGGTGTTTCGTTATTGATAGCAGCACTTTCAGCAAAAGGAACAAGTATTATCAGTAATATAGACCAGATAGACCGCGGATATCAGAATATTGATAAACGTTTAAATGCTATTGGCGCTGATATTAAAAGGATTAATTAATTAAAATTTCATCTAATTTCATAAGCTCTGTGGGTTACCATGGAGCTTTTTTTTGTTTGAAGGGTTAATGGTAAGGGCAAAAAGCTTTATGAATAGTCAAGTTGGGCAGATTGTTTTTGCAGTTAAATAGCCCACATGCACAGAACCTATATAAACAAAAAAGCTATTCGGAAACCGAATAGCTTTTTTCACAACTAAACCAAACTACAAACAAAAGTACTCTATTTGTTAAGCCCTAGAGAGTAGGCTCTTTGCTAAGAATAAGCAAAGGTTTTAAATGTCTTTGTTAATGTTTAAC
>JACMRH010000308.1 GCA_014376535.1 Cytophagales bacterium
GGAGAAAAGCTGAGTGCAAGAACATTTTTAGTGTTGAAAACATTTACGAGGTCAAGCGCCACTTCATGCGTTACCTTTTTATTGTTGACTTTGTAGGCAATCCTGATATCGAACCTGTTATAATTCGGGAATTGCAGTGAGTTAATTTTCTCTTCCTGCGGAACAATGTCATATATCTTATTGCTTTCGACAATGTTAACCGGTGAATATCTTCTGCCTCCAGCATATGTGAACTTCGAGCCAAAACTGATGGAGTTCTTTTTCGCTTTCCCGATGCCATATTCTAAACCAGCCAATAAATTTGTTACATAATTGCCGTTAAAGTCCGTGTTATAAGTTTTTCCATTGCTTCCCTGGTATTTGGAATCAAACAGAGAGGTTGACCAGAGTAAAAAATAGTGTTTGCTGAAGAATTTCTCCAGCGTAAGTTCAATACCATAATTTTGTCCGGTTCCTTTGTTTTCCATTTGATAGATAGGAAAAAAGCGGGTAAATGTAGCGCCCTGGTTCACCAGTGAAACTCCTGAAGGTGTGCTGTAAACCGGAATGTTCCACAGGTTTTGGTAATATGTTTCGGCTTTGATCCTGAATTCTTTGCTTACAGCAAAGTCGTAGCCCAATACAAAATGCTGACTTCTGGTGAATCCCAGATCTTTGTTTGCTTCTTCTCTATTAACATTATAAACTTTTTGTCCGTTCTGAACAAGAGTATCAGGTATGGAGAAATAAATGTAGGTATTTTGCATTTGGCTGTGAAGTCCGTACCCAAAGCTTAAAGTATGTTTGGGTTTGATGTCCCAGCGTAAGCCCGCCCTTGGTTCTACAGTTGCTTTATTATTTAAAGTTAAAACCTGGCCATAAACTCCAGCATTCAAAGTTAGATTGTCACGGAGCCTGAATTTGTATTGCACATATGGCTGTACCAGTTGATAACTCGCTTTCTGATTCAACCTCACTTTGAATGGTAAATTTTCTATCATGGCAACAGAAGTATCATTGGTGCCAACAATTCTAATTTTATCATAAAGATTTACCGTATAATTGGATACAAAGAAGCCAGCTCGATAACTGTGTCTAGCATTCAGTTTTGTATTTGCATAAAAGGCCAGGGTAGACTTTCCTTCTTCCATTTTGTAACTAAGAATTTTAGGAAATGACTCAACCGGAACTCCATCTTTACCACGGAAAACAAAATAGTGGTTGGAGTTGATGGACTGTCCACTTTGAGCAAGAGTCGTTTTGAATATTGTTTTCTTATTTAGCTGATAAGTGTGAGATGCACCCGCAACACCCATATTAGTCCTGAAATATTGGTCGCGGCTTTTATCACCGTAAGACTCATTCACTTCTTTCGGGTCTTTAAACTTACTGACGATGATATCAATCGAACTTAAGCCACCAATCCCCCAGATGCTGAAAGTACCGGCCTTCTTGGTTGGCAAAGTCACTTTAAAACCGGCATCCTGGTATTTAGGAATGGCATTTGTACCTATCGAAACATTCAAACCCTGCAGAATCTGGAAAGTCGAATAGCGGTAAGTGGCAATATATGTAGCCTTTGAAGATCTTTTTATCGGCCCTTCAGAAGTAAGTTCTGTACCTAAAATACCGAACTGGAATGTATGTTCATGTTTATCGTCATTTCCATTCCTCATCCTGATGTCGAAAACACCTCCATTTGCATTCCCGTACATCGCAGGAAAAGCCCCGGTTAAAAAATCAGAGCTTCCCAAATATTTATTGTTGATGATAGAAACCGGTCCGCCCATAGAACCGCCAACGGCAAAGTGGTTTGGGTTGGGTATGTCTACTTCTTCCAATCTCCAAAGTAGCGATGAAGGTGAATTTCCACGGACCACAATATCGTTTCGTGTATCGTTGGACCCCTGAACTCCAGCAAAATTAGCTGCCATCCTGGCTGGGTCTTGTCTTGATCCCGGGTATCTTTCTGTTTCTTCCACCCTGAAAAGCCGGGTGCTTACAGAACTCATTTCATTTAATGCTCCGGCCTTGTCTGTATGGGTAATCACAACCTCATCTGTTTCCTGGAAAGCTTCTTCCAGTTCTATATTCAACACAACTTCTTTGGCTGAAGTGACCGTAACATCAGGAATAGTGATGCTTTTATATCCGATAAAGCTGACTACAAAATTTTGCCGGCCTATCGGTACCTCAACTATTTTGAAATAACCATTGTCGTCTGTCTGAGAGGCAGATTTAAAAGAACTGTCCGAAGCCAGCCTGACAACCGCACCGGGAATAGCCGATTTTGATTCTTTGTCCACGACTTTCCCTTTCACAGTCTGGCTCAAATCCTGGGCGAGAAGAGCAGTAGAAAAACAAAAGATCAATAAAACCCTTAACACCATGTTAACCAAAATTAAGAATTTGTAAAAGTCACTTAAAAAATCTTTTAGAAAAAGCGAAAGAAATAATCTTGAGAAAATAATAGGCTAAATCGTATAAATGAAAACTCGTTCACAATCAACAAATTAGCGCCGTTCACCAATATAAATCAATTTTTTTGCTGAAATTTTTCTGCATGCAATGCTTTGTGTTTCAAAATATTTATCATATTTGCTATCAGAGTTTGCACTACAAACAAAGTTATATTACTAATTAATGCATTGATTAACAAATTGTTAATTTTTCAATTTGCAAAATAACTTTTTCGATTTGCGAAAATCAAACTCCATTTTAAAACCAATTGCAGCAAGTACCTATTTATAAATCTTCTTCTTTCTCAAACAATTAAACAACAAAAATCATGGCTTTTAGAGCAGAATTAAACATGGGCGGCAAAACACACGATGTGTTAAATTGCACTTTCACAATGAGCAGGGACACAGATCCTAAAGGCAGACCATCTTCTAACGTGTACGGTGGCCGTATCACTTTCGAAGTAGAATCTACTTCAGACACTTCAATTATTGAGGCAATGGTGAA
>JACMRH010000309.1 GCA_014376535.1 Cytophagales bacterium
CCTATGTTTTTGATGATGAATTGTGGTTTAGGTTTATGTGTAAATATGGTACCGAAAACATCGTTTTATCCGATTTTCGTGTGGCTCATTTCAGGCTTCATGGTGCATCGAAATCTGTGGGAGAGGGCTTCGATTTATTTGAGAAAGAAATAAGTGCTTTGTATATAGATATATTGGCAAACGCAGGTGCGCCTTTATGGCTGCTAGATTGTATGCAGGAGACAAACCCATCCCAAAAATACGTTCCTGCTGGTAGCTGGGATATTTCAAAGCTGGAAAGGGAGAATTTTATTGCAGCCTTTGCGGTAAAATATATAAACAGCCTCTACATTAAAGGGGATAAAAAAAATGCCAAACTGGCCATGCAACTAGCTTTAAACAATGGCTTTTTTACATGGAATAGAATGATGACTAGTCTACGCTTAAAATTGCTTTTTGATTAAATAATGGGAAAGCAAATAAACATAAAGGCAACTCTAAGTGAAAATGTAAACAAAGTATTTAGGGTAAAGACTAAATTTTATCACATCATTCATAAACACCATGAAGTAAAGCGGTATCCCATCATTATCAATAATTTTAACCGCTTAGAATATTTGCAGCAGCAAATTGAATGGCTGCTAAAAGCTGGACAAACCAACTTACATATTGTTGACAATGGATCTACCTATGAGCCATTGTTGAGGTATTATAAAACGGTACCCGCTACTGTTTATAAGCTTGATAGAAATGTGGGCCATGAATCTTTTTGGAGAACGCATTTGCACCAACGATTCGGCAGGTATTATCATGTATACACCGACCCCGATGTATTGCCTGATGAGAATACGCCAACAGATTTTATGTATTATTTTAAATCGCTGTTGGATAAATATCCCACCATTAAGAAAGTAGGCTTTGGTTTAATAACAAATGACCTACCGGACCATTATTCAAAAAAAGAAGAGGTGATCACGTGGGAAAAACAATTTACCGCTGATGAAATAGAGCCGGGCGTTTATCGCTCTAAGATCGATACTACGTTTGCCATGTATCGCCCAGGTGCGTTTATGCAATGCTGGGAAAATACTCTGCGTACGGGGAACCCCTATCTGCTACATCATAAGCCCTGGTATGAAGATCCTGCAAAAGCAGACGAAGAAACAAGGTATTACATGGAACAAGCCACAGCAGCTAGTAGCTGGTATAATTCTTTGAAGAAAAGTTCAAGCCCTTACGAAGGTTGAAGGTATTAGCGATCATAGTTACTTATAATGGAGCACAGTGGATACAAAAATGTATTTCATCTCTGATGGAAAACACCCTGGTACCGGAGATTCTTATTGTAGATAATGCATCTACAGATAATACGCTGGAGATCGTTTCCAAAGATTTTCCCACAGTAGAGATCATAAAAAGTAGAGAAAATTTAGGCTTTGGGAAAGCAAATAATATTGGACTAAAAAAAGCTTTAGAAGAGCAGATGGACTATGCTTTTCTGTTGAACCAGGATGCGTGGGCTGACCCAAACACGATTGAAAAACTAATTGAAGTAGCCGAGAAAAATAGAATATTTGGCGTTTTATGTCCGATGAATTTTTTGCCTGGCAAAAAGGAATTAGAATGGTATTTTTCCTGTTACATTGGTGCAGAAAAGTGTCCGGGATTTGTTTCAGACCTTGCCTGCGGACAGGTAAAAGATATTTACAGCTTGCCGTTTGTAAATGCTGCAGCATGGCTTGTGAGTAGAGCCTGTATAGAAGAAGTTGGAGGATTTGATCCAATATTTCCTCATTATGGAGAAGATGAAGATTATTGTATGCGTGTACTATATAAACAACTAAAAGTTGGGATAGTTCCTGGGGCTGAAATTGTACATGACATCAACTTTAAATCCTGGGATCAAATCAAGGTTGACCCGATAAGACAAAGAATAATTAATTTTATAGAACTAAAAAACCTGAATAATTCCTTTAGGTTCTTAAAATTTAATTTTGTTAAGTCTCGATTAGAGAGATTGAGCAGTTTATTGCTTACACGCAGGTTGAAAGAATTCAAGTTTATGAGTAAAATTATGTTTTCAACTATCAGACTTATACCGGCAATATCACACTCGAGGAAAGTATCAAAACAAAAAAGTTCTTTTTTAAAATAGTTTAGATGTCAATTGTAGGCAAAGCATTTATTAAAATCCTGGAATCATTTCCGCATGTAAGAATGCTCCGGCAAAGGATAGAGGAATATGAATCTTACTTAAGTTTCCCACCTGGGCACTATTACAGTCCAATAGTAGAGCCGCAAGATTATTTAGATAATTTGAACAAGGAAGATTCGAAGCCAAAAGAAACGCCTGTAGATATAAATTTTAATGAGGAAGAGCAATTGACTATGCTGAAGAAATTTGAAGCATATTATCCAGAATTTCCTTTTTTTGAGAATGCCAGCAGTCATCGTTTTATTTTAGACAATTCATTTTTTACTTATTCTGATGCCTTCGGACTTTATAATATGATGCGGGAGAAATCACCAAAAAGAATTGTTGAAATTGGCTCAGGATTTTCGTCAGCTTTAATGTTAGATATCAACGAAAGGCTGTTTAATAATGCTATCGATTTTACATTTATAGATCCCAATCCGGAAAGGTTAAGGGCGCAATTAAGAGAGGGAGAACCAGTAAATATAATAGTCAAAAAAATTCAGGATGTGGATCTGAAGATATTTAAAGATTTGAACGAAGGAGATTTTTTGATGATAGACACTTCACATGTTTCGAAGTCTGGCAGTGATGTCAATCATATTTATTTTAAAATTTTCCCTTTATTGAAAAAAGGAGTTATTATTCATATTCACGATATTTTCTTTCCTTTCGAATATCCAGAACAATGGATTTTAAAGGAAAACCGATCTTGGAATGAATTATTTCTATTGCGTTCCTTTTTGTCTTTCAATCAAGCATTTAAAATAATTTATTTTAATAGTTACCTGGAAAAAAAATTTGAAACCCGTTTCAAGGAAAAAATGCCTCTTGTTCTAAAGACAAATCATACAGTTTGCGGTGGTATTTGGATTGAAAAACTAAATTAATTATTACGTTAGTTTCTGTTATTATACCTCATTACAATAGATCCCGGCTTATCGAAGAAGCCATTGCTTCTGTACAATTGCAGTCGCTGGAAGACTGGGAGATAATTATTGTGGATGATATTTCAAAAGAAAACGAATGGCAGCATTTGAAAACCTTAGAGAATAATAATATTAAAGTTTTTCAGAGAGCTGAACTGCCGAAAGGACCTTCCGCCTGCAGAAATATTGGAGTAGAAAAATCAACTGGAAAATATATTGTATTTCTTGACTCAGATGATCAGTTAGCAGATCATTGCCTGCAGCAGCGGGTCGACTTTATGGAAGCTAATCCTGCTTTCAAAATGGGTATCTTCAATATGCTTAAGTTCGAAGCAAAACCGGGTGACCGCAAAGATCTATTCAATCAGCAATTTAATTCGACTGAGGACAATCTTCGCAATTTCCTAAGATTAAATATACCATTCCAGCTAACAGCAGCAATTTGGGAGAAAAGCTTTTTACAGAATTTGGGTGGCTTCAACGAAAATATGACCTACGCAGAAGATCCGGAATTACATGCAAGAGCTTTCCTAAAAGCAAGAGATGAGATAAAGGTTTTAAATGACAGTCGCCCTGATGCTTTTTACAAGATGCCCTCAGCAGGCCATGAAAATACTTCACCAATTTCTGATAATTCTATGAGAGGAAGAATGGACTTTGTCAAACATATGCACAAGGCTATTTTGGCCGCAAAAGGCTTAACCACGACACAAATAAAAAATTACAAGGATGATCTTTCAAAGGCCTATAAGAATATTGTGTCTCTTTCATTCAATAATTCCGGTACAAGACTTCCCAAAGAATTTAAAAAATTTTCTGCTTATTGTTACGAGCATAAAATTATCAATCGTGGACAAATAGTCCTGTCAACTGCAATAATCAGAGTTTGGGAAAGAGAAAATTCATTCCTCAAATTCTTTCACTTAAAAGGTTTATTGTCTAAACTGTTTTTAAAATTAGGATGAAGGAAAAAATAAAGAAAATATTATCAGACCGCCAGCA
>JACMRH010000028.1 GCA_014376535.1 Cytophagales bacterium
CAAGTTCTGGTAATTCTCTGTTTCACTCCTTCGGGAAAATCCGAGGTTTGAAAATTTAGTGACTGATTATTGTTTGCCCACAGTAGAAATTCTTCTTTGCCAAGATCAGATGGATTACTTATTTCAATAATTCCATCGCCAATAGCTTTTAATTGTCCTTTGCCATCTGTTCCTATTCCGATACCGGCCAAGTTGAAATCATAGTTTCCCATGGTTTCATCATCTGAATTAAACAGATCATTTTTGGCTAAAGGAATATTATATTTTGCTGAAAGATAGTTTTCTAAAATAATAGTTTCGGCATCTGATAATTTCTTATTGAATACCATAACGGAAGATATGAATCCATTGAAAAAATTATAATCTTTCCCATAAGTTATATTAGAAATGCTCCCGATTGTATATTTAATTGAATTGTTAATTGGTTGAGTACCTGTAATAAATTCTGCAGGGTTTTCCGCATTTTTTGATATACTTAAATTTCCATTTGCCATTTCTTTTCCAAGACATGCAATATTGGCTTTATTGATTTTAATAGGTATTTTTACTGTATACTCCATCTTCGTGACTGAATCTCCCCCTCCTGCAGCCAGGCTCGTATCTGTGAGTGTCATACTAATGTCATTTTTTATTCCATTAACATCTGCATCAATCAATCCTGCTCCCTGATACCAAAGTGTATCAATTCCCGGAATACTTCCATTGCTTTTGAATGGACTAAAGTTATTTCCACCGCCTTTCGATAAAGAATAAAATACAGTGTAAATGGTGATATCATTTGTTGATGAAAAAGACTTTGATTGTAAGTAGTTTCTTTTGTTTTTATTTCCTGCATTTCTTGTGAACCTGACAGAACTACAGTCATTCAGGAAAGAATTATGTAAAACTAATGTCGGCCGGGAGCTATCAGTTTTAGCAAAAACATCATTTTTACTTCCACTTAAGTCCTTCCAGGCTAAGATTCTTTCATTGTCAATTGTCTTTCTTTTTAAAATAGTATCAGAATAAACATTTCTGTCTGCATCAAGCCATAACTTTAATGACGAAGTGCCATCGTCATTTCCTACACCTGCCGGCCCGGTTTGACCAAACAGTTGGGTAGCAAAAAATATAAAGAATATAGAAATTACTTTCATGTTAGCGCAAGATACTGATTGATCCTTTATCGGTTGTTCCATCTGTATATTCGATATAAAACAAATAGTAGCCCGCTGTGATATGAGAACCTGTATTACTCTCTCCGTTCCAATCAGCAGGTTGTCCTGCATTGACTTGTGAGAAAAATACTTCTTTGCCCCATTTATCCAAAATCCTTAATGTTTTAGCATTTTTCAGGTTATTGTAAGGAAAAACCAAGGCTGGGTCATATTGTGGATTGAAGGTGAATTCTTTGGAGGACTCATTACAACTTATACTTTTCAGAAAGACCAGTTCTGAGATTTTGGCTATACAATTATTTCCATCTTTGATGAAAACTTCGTAACTGCCTGCATTTAAATCTTTAATATTATTTGTTACAAATACCTCGTTATCAACAGAAATCTTGTAAGGTGCGATACCGCCTTTTATGGATTTGTTCTGGAGGTGTATTTCACCATTGCTTTTCCCTGAACAGGGTGGAGCTGAATAAAAATCAGCCTCAATATTTAAATTTTCGCAAGGTGAAGAGATGCTTTTTACAATAGCACCTTTTGTTCCTTTTGATTCAATCTTAGCACTATCCTCAAGTAAATGTTTTTGATATTCTATTGGTGAAATTGTTGTTTGTTCTAGAATTGGTGTTTCGTTTTTTTCTGTTTTCTTATTTTCTATTAGAGAAGTTTTAGGATTTTTAGTTGCTTCTTCAACTGTGGTTTTAGTATTTTCCGAATCAAATATTATAATACTTTTTGATGATTGTTTTTCGGCTACAATAATTGGTTTTATTGATGAACCATTCTCTTTATCAACAATAGGGTTCATCAGATATATTCCAAATCCAATTCCTGCCACAAGTATTCCAGATAATACAATAGTTTTTAATGCAATTTTCTTTCCGGAAAGGTCTTTTTCCATAATGGATTTTAACTTTTGTGATTCATTCGAAACCACAACAAATTCGGTAAGTTTATACGATTCTACCATATCGGCCAGATCAGGATCTGAAGCAGTATTTTTTTCAAAATCTGCTTTTTCTGATTTGTTCATCATACCAGATAAATAGCGTTCAATTTGTGGCCATATGTTCGTTTCTTCGCTCATTCTTTTAATAAGGACAATAGGTTTTTATTTGCATAAATAAATGCTGCCAGTTTCTGTTTGCAGTGATAATGAGTAGATTTTGCTACAGTTTCACCGGCATAACCCATTTTTATTGCTACCTCTTTCATTGTTAGCTTATCATACATTACAAACTTTAAAAGTTCTTTGCAGGGAGTTCCAATCTTTTCCATCAGTCCTTGAATTGCTATCTGCTTTTCCTCATTTACCATGTATGCCAAAGGTGTATCTTCATCTGTATGGTTGTCGATATCCTGGAAGGTTGTCAGCTTGTTTTTTTTCTTAATCCTGTTGATCCATAGGTTCCTTGCAACGTGGTATAAAAATCCTTCAACATCTTTGCTTTCATCATATTTTTCAAGTTTTATAGTATTATATAAAGCTATTACACAGTCCTGAAAAATGTCTTTTGCCTCGTCTTTATCTCCATTGTTTCGGGTGATGAATCTTATTATATTTGGCAGAGCAACCTTATAAAGATGGTTTAAAACTGCCCCATCTTTTCCGGACCTTATCGCATTTATAATTTCAATGTCATTTTTTTTATTCATCATTTAAATTACCTACAAATAGGTGTCATAAAAGTAAATCGTACTAAACATTTTATTTTATAGATGGCTTCGGGTAATAGTCTTTATGTTTTTCAAAAGTATGCGTAAACTTCTGTTTATAAGCATCATATTCATACAAATCTGCAAAGGGCAGACCAACGACTTCAGTGAATCTTTCTATTTTTTTCCACAAAATATTTTTTTGCTTGTGCCATCTTATGGAGGTGTAAATTCTGACGCTCAGGCAAATTTAATTTATAGGTCGTATTTTGGCCAGCTTACTGCAGTAAGAGCTTATGCAGCTGACGTAAATTTTAATGTTCAAAAGAAAAGTAATGTTTTTCCAGAACATAATAAACATATTATAGGTGGGGGATTTTATTCAGAAAAAGAAGGAGATTTTATAAATAGAAGCCGGGTTTTGTTTAGGTACGCCTGGCATACCAGGTTAACGGAAACTTTAAATCTTTCTGGAGGATTTGCTTTGCACGCAATTAATTATGTGTTTAGATCCTCCAGTGCAGGATCTAATGGTTCCGACTTTTCTTTGTCTGGAAATGTGAGTGCATCGATTTACAGTGAAACTTTTAAACTGGGGATTTCAGTAAATGATTTTAACGAGCCAACCCTCACTCCAATTGACAATCCTTCAATAGTTTACCGGTACTACACAGGCCACCTGGAGAAATCTATCGAAATAAGCTCCAAATCTAAGTTTAAAGGTTCATTGCGAAGTAACTATATTTACAATGGATATTCTACAGTCTTGTTGCATTTAGGAATGATCTTCTCAGATAGAATAGGTTATAATGTATTGGCCCATTCATCCTCAGGCCTGGGATTCAGCCTGGACCTGAATAAGATAGAAATAGAAAATAGTCTTTTAGATGTTTCTTTCGGATATAGAGTACCCTATGCAAAAGGAGCCAGGGTACCCTATAATTCTTACGAGATTAATGTTGGGTATTATCTTGTAAGGCAATAAGAAAAGGTTGTTAGATTCAATTTTTAGAAAAGCTCATTAGTATACTAATACTTGCTGATTTTAATCAGGTTGCTTTTGGAGGCATCGAGGATTTTTACAGAATAAATTCCTGGCAAAAGGTTGCTGCCAATTGTAATGGCATGTTCAGCAGAACCTTTGTCAGCTTCATTTCCTGTCAGGTCATAAATTACATAATCAAATTTTCCTGGAGCTTTAATTGTAAAAAAGTGATTAAATGGATTCGGGAAACATGCAATACTGTTAGAGCTTTCGTTTTCAACTAAACCGGTAACCATGTTCACATATACTTTTACTGTGGCAGTATCAGCACAATTGGTATTGCTTGCTTTTACAGATAAAGTGTAATTCCCGTTTATTTTGCTGTCCCATAGCAGGCCGTAAGGCGCAGTGGCATCAGTACTTACTAAAGTAGAACTATTGTAAAACTGTACATTGGTAATACCGGTACCCACAACATTGGCAGTAATGCTAATAGCACTTGAAGCAAGATTAGCGTTATTTGCCGGAGAAGTAATAGTTACAACCGGGCTTGCGTTTACCGCAGCATTTATATTTGAAGAACTGGTACAACCATTTACATCTAAGTAAGAAACCACATATAAACCTGCTTTGGCGGCAGTTATTGTTGGAAAGGAAATTTCCCTGGTATTTGCAGTAAAGTTACCTGGTCCGTTCCAACTCCACCCAGCCACGTTTAGCGGATGCGGGCCAATAGCCAGGTTTCCACCAGAACATAAGGTAGCAGTAGCTTGAGCGGTCCAGGTTCCACCATTTATTTGCATAAAAGGTTCGATAGGAGTAGGAGGATTGACAGTGATAGAACTTAAACTTTCAGCAGAAGTTACATTAAGCGCACTGGTTGCAATTGCCCTCACAGTATGGATACCTGTAGCAGGGTAAGCCCAAGTATAAGAATATGGAGCAGTGTTATCTGAGACTAAAAGTCTATTTCCATCATAGAAATCAACTTTTGAAACAGATCCTCTGGATATTGCTGTGGTAGCGTTGATAGTTACAGAAATCCCTAAACAAACGCTACTATTATTTGTAGGGCTGTTTAATGTAACTGAAGGAACAGGGTTTGTAGATCCTCCACAAGACGTCATTATGTTGGGAAGTTCGTCTAAGGTTAAGATTACATCATGGTTAAAAGTAGAATTTAAATAAGTTTTGTCCATGTTTTGTAAAAAGCTGGTATGCCAAATCATCCACCAGGAAAACATTGCACCTGTACTCAGACTTTTATTTGGATCCGGAGGTATACCACACTCATGTAAAGTGATTGGCATTACATTACCTACTATACTACTTTTTACCTTATTATAAAGAGCTAGTTGAGGATCGTTTGTCGTGGCGTATTCATCACCACCGGCAATGTCAACATATTGATTTCCTGGGAAAAAGCTACCATCCGGGCTTCCTGTATAACATAAAACCCAAATCAGGTTATTCAGTTTTCTCGTTTTAACAAAGTAATCGTACATGGTAACCCATAATCTTTTAAACTGCGTACCACCTTCTTTGCCCCACCAAAACCAACCTCCGTTTAATTCATGAAACGGACGCCAAAGTATTGGAATATTTGCATCTCTAAGTGCTTGAAGATGATCTGCTTTTTTAGTCAATTCAGCCCAAAATTCTACATACTCAGGTGTGCCTGGAATAAAACAATTATCTATCGTTATTTTTATCTGACTTGAAGTATAACCTTCACCATGTCCTGGTGCACCAAAATGCCACATCATAGTTGGGATCCCACCTTTTTTCCACCAATTGGTGGCCAATGTCACTTGTTTGTTATTAACACTTTCCTGAATAAAGTCATATCCCATAATTGCTGGTGACTTGCCAGTGTTAGTCTGAATGTAAGCCAGTTCATCAAAACCCCAACCTGACCACATCTGACCCGATAATATTTTTTTACCTGAAATACTTTGAATGTAACAATACAAGGCTTTTGCTTCAGGAGAAGAGGTCGGATTTGATAGTTGCCTCTGGCCAATTGCATAGTGACTGATATACAATGTTAGGCAAATGAAACATACAATTTTCTTAAGTATGGAAGAATAGGATATTTTCATTATTATGTTTTTTTTAAATATGTTAAATATTTGAATTTAGAAGGATCATTTTTTTTGAAGCTTGACTGTTTTGGACTTAGTGTTAGTTTGTAATTTTATTAGATACCTGCCTGCGGGAAGATTTTCACCTAAGTTTAAGCTTATATTTCCCTTGCCAGATTCTATTTCAATCCCTCTCATGTCATATATTGTATATTGAAAAGAGGTAGGGGATTCTATTGTAAATGAGTTATTAAAAGGATTTGGAAAACATAAAGCCTCCTCAGATATTTCCTCTTCTATTAAACTTGTGATAGTACAGGAATTATTGGCAAACACCGAGCATTCAACTGCAGTTTTTGTTCCATTGGTCCCATTTACAATTGTGTTGCCCCAGTCTGAAAGTTGGGTGCAATTCCAGTCAACACATAAATCTAGAAAGGCTACTGAGCTGCCATTGCCTTTTTGCGACCAGGCCAACCAACCTATGCCTCCATTTTGGCAAGTATTTAAAATAAGCTGTTCATCTATATCGCAAGAACCGTCGGTTGCATGTTGAAATCCAAATTCTCCTACAATTACAGGTAATCCGGAGCTTTTGATAGAATTGATGATTCCGATATTATCACCACCCTTTTTCCACTCACAATACATGTGAATAGAAAATAAAATATTAGCATTGACTGTGCTGTTTGCAGAACCACCTAGATTTAAATTATCAGCTCTCTGAATGTCTTTTCCATAAGTTCTCAGATTCCAGGCCTCATCGATATCTTGTCCATATCCAACTGCGTCAACCACAATGGTTGTTGAAATTCCTGCAGTCCTCATAGGCTTTATCGCATTAATTACGGCATCTCTCCAAACAGTATTTTTGTTAGTTGCCGTTTGCCAGGTTCCCCATTCGTTTGCCAGATTTATTAAGATGTGCTTTTTGATATTTACCCCATTAAAATTTGTGTTATTGAAGAAGCTGGATTTTTTTGCCCAAAAATCTCCCATTGCTTTTAGCCTGGCAGGATCAGTATTTCCAGTTACTGAATGTAGTTCCACCATCGGGACAATCTTATTTTTAATGCAGTTCACAACAGTTGTTTGCCAGTCATTATCTGGAGTTGTTTCGCTTACCACAATTCTCAGGCAATTAGATTTTGTATTGTTCTTTAAAGCAGGTATGCTATTATTAACATTGCTCACAAACCAGGCGAGAGGCACATTTATCCCCTTCAATATAAAGTTCTTTCCGCAAGCATCTATTAGATTGCCATTAGTGTTATTTGTTTTGAATCCTTGCGCGAACAGGGATGCAGGGATAAAACAAACAGAGATTAAAAACGAGTAGATTTTTTTCATTTCAGATGAGAATTGGTGTTGGATCAATGCCATTACCGATACTTTACAATGAACATTTTAAAAAGTAAAGTTGAATTGTATAATATTTTTAAAAAATTGTGCAAAAG
>JACMRH010000310.1 GCA_014376535.1 Cytophagales bacterium
ACTATGTTTTTATCCAGTTTGGCCATAATGATGAGTCTAAACAAAAAGTGGAACGATATACCAGTGTGGAAGACTTTAAGAAAAATCTTACATTTTTTGTTAATAAAACTATTGAAAAAAATGGCATTCCTGTTTTGCTGTCGCCTGTAAGCCGCAGATCTTTTGACAGCACAGGTCATGTAGTAGAAACCCATAAGGAATATACAGAGGCAGTACAGCAGGTAGCTATAGCGGAAAAAGTTGCCTTTATTGATCTGGATAAAAAAAGCAGAGAGCTATATCAACAGATGGGTCCAGAGTATTCCAAATTGTTATTTAATTGGCTAAGTCAAGATGAGCATCCAAATTATCCAGAAGGGAAAAAGGATAATACCCATTTTAACGAACTTGGTGCCCGGAAGATAGCTCAGCTGATACTTCAAGAAATAAAAACTTTGCAGTTACCCTTAAAAGACAAAATTATAAAACCCAAAACCAAATGATTTAGCTGTTTTCAACTCTCTTGCAAATTCACTTTCTTAACCATTGAAACCCCGCTGTCTCGGTTATCCCCAGCTCCTCTAAGTTTGTTTTCTATCTCCCTGTTTCAGGTTTTGCGATAGCTTAACTTGGAACTATCATTGTCATCAGTTTTCAACTAAACAGGGAATCATTACTAAAGGCAGTAAAATATGAGGGTCTAAAAGAGAGTAAAACGTTACTCGTTTTAGATACAGCAACTGGTAGCAATGGAGAGAATTTATATTTTAAATATGGCTGGACAGAAGCAGGTAAGATTCCAAATTTTGCATTGTGGCCTGACGGAAGATTTTGCACAAGCCCTTTTTTCTTTAAAAAATTAAATTTTGATTAAAGTAATTAAAAATTTAATTACTTTAATATAAGGAAACAGGTCCTCTTATTTGAACTAAAGGCCGATACAATAAAATTCTGCTAATTCGGTACGATTATTTACTTGGATCAATCTAAGATATGAATAGACTTACAAGAATTCTTGCATTAATAACAATGCTTGCTGGTTATCAGCCTAGTCTTTATGCTCAAAGGCAAACTCAAAACAGTTTCAGGTCACACTTTGGCCCTAATGCCCTTGTTGGTTATTATGGTTATGTTCCTGCTGATTATGCCACTAATTCCGGTAAAAGTTACCCGATATTAATTTACTTACATGGTTCAGGTGATAAGGCCTGGAATCCTTCAGATTTAAGTAAGCTTCCTTTTGTTAAAAGAAATGGTCCTCCATTTCTTATTGAAGGTGGGCAAGATTTTCCTTTTATTGTTATTTCACCACAATGCCCTTTTCCGAGTTGGGACAATGTAACTACAGACAATTTCTCTACATTTCAAACAAAACCGGGAGAGTTTGTTGATGAGATTCTGGAGAAAATGAAAACGATTTACAGAATTGACCTTAATAGGATCTACATAACCGGAATAAGCATGGGTGGGGCTTCGGCCTGGGAATATACCCAGCTATACCCTCAGAAAATTGCAGCTTCAATTCCTATTGCCGGATGGAGTACAGGTTCTAAAGTTTGTAATATTGCGGCATCAAAAGTTGCTGTCTGGACTTTTCAGGGTGAATTGGATGGAGGTGCTGGAATAAGTGGTTTGGTAAACAAAATAAACTCTTGTGTACCCGCTCCATCCCCTTTGGCAAAAGCAACAGTATATAAAGGAGTGGGTAATGATGCCTGGACGCAGACCTATAACAATTCAGGACCAGGAATTGCGCCTGATAATATTTATGAATGGCTTCTCCGGCAATCAAAAAGTTTGACAGTAAATAAAGCGCCAGTTGTAAATGCTGGTGCTGATTTGAGCTATACTTTAAGTACAAACACATTAACAGGAGATTCTTTAAGAATAATAGGTTCTGCAACTGATGATTTGCACGTATCTTCTGTTTTGTGGACCCAGATAAGTGGCCCATTTGTAACGTTGAAGAATACGAACCAGCAAACGCTTACTTTAAAGGGATTAAAAGCAGGTACATATATTTTAAGACTGACAGCAAAGGATGATGCTGGGCTCACAGCTTTTGATGAGGTGAATTTAATTGTTAACCCTGCCCAAGTAATTATTGCAAAACAAATAGTTGACAAATCTGATTGGAAACTAAAAGCTGAAAAGGCTATTGTAATTGACCATGATACCTCTTTAACTAAAACGTTAACTACAGGTGTGGATTACAATCTGGAAAATACTCTTCCTGCCAATTCTACTGAAACTATTAGTGTAAAACTCCCGGTTTTGACTGATGCAGGTATGTTTACCTTCAGTTTTAAGGGCAGCATTGCTGGGATACAGGTCAATACCTACCAATCTGGAGATGGAGTAACGTGGCAGCCGATTCAATTGGGTGCTTACACCAATGGACGTGGAGATGACCTCCAAAAAGCTGATATTCCACTTTCTGTTTCCAATAAATGGTTTCGTATTTCATTTGTAAATACCACTTCTACTGCCGC
>JACMRH010000311.1 GCA_014376535.1 Cytophagales bacterium
AGGAGATGGTGAGGTCCCTTCAGTAATAATGAGTCCTGCATCGGACCGCTGTGCGTAATATTCTGCGATAAGATCATCGGGGATATTTCCGATAGCCCGACTTCTTGTCATCGGGGCCATGACCATGCGGTTCTTAAGCTCAATTGAGCCAAGCTTGTAAGTTGAAAATAATTTTGAGGATGCCATGTTTTTATAGGTTTAATTCCTTGTCAAACAAGCATGCCTGAAATAATGTTCTCAGAATGGAAAATATATGTATGAACATATATTTTTACTAAATGACAATTTAAAACTTAATAAATAACGCTGATATTAATTGTGGATTCCCCATTATTGATGTCAGCAGAATAATATCCAGGAGCAACCTTTCCACCTTTTACAGAGCCATCCCATTCAGAAGGAATTTGAAGAACTTTTACCTGTTCGCCAGTCTTATCATAAATTATAACTTTTCCCTGCTGTTTGAAAAAGTATGCATCATTTTCACCATCGCCATCCGGTGTTAAAAGTATTTGCTTACAATCTTCTTTCGGAACGACTATTTCAAATGGATAGATCTTTTCGCAGCCAGAATAAGTTATAACTTTTAGAGTGTATGAAGGTTCTGTAAGTCCATAGAAATTCCCATTCCCATTATAAACTGAAGTGGTGTTATTGCTTTTTAAAATAAAATTTACCTTTTCACCAGTAGTATTTTGAACTAGTAGAGATCCTTGTTTTCTGCAACTAATACCAGTAATGATTGTTGAAAGTTTTTTTGGATCGAAGCAGGGGACAATTTTAATTCTAAAAGTATCTGTAGTTAAGTTTAGGTTAGGGAAATCTATATACTTAATTATACAAGTATATTTTCCAGAATCCTGGTAGGATACTGTTTTTAATTGCAGAGTGTCTCCTGTGATGGTTTTTAAAAATTTCCCGTTTTTATACCAATTATATGCTACACCAGAAAGTGGCATGTCAAGTTGTGTAGACAAGACTATATCCTCTCCTTCTTTTTGGTTTATAACTGATCCAGATTTAAAAATAGATTGAGGTACATAAATGAAGTAGGAGTTGTAATTCTGATAATTCTTAATTTTTATAAGCTCTGTAAAGCTTATAAAATTATGGTATAGAAATATTTTCTCAAGATTTGGGAAAATGAAGGTGTCAGGTAAAGTTTTGATTTTATTATCATTTAAATTCAGGGTAATAATTTTATTGTTAACAGGTATTTTGGGAAAGGCTTCCAGCTTGTTATAGGACAAATCAAGACTATTTAGGTTTGTAAGGGAGTCCAAAGAAGGGAGAGTTGTTATTAGATTTCCTTTGGCTAATAGTGTTCTTAATTGTGATTGTCCGCTGAGATCAGGAATAGATGTTATATTATTTTCAACAAAGTCGAGGTAGGTGAGTTTTTTGAGATTTTGTAAGTCTGGTAATTTAGATAACTGATTGTAGGTAAGGTTCAGATAATCTAAATTGGTAATATTTGAAATATCTGGAAGTGCTGAAAGATTGTTATAAGATAAATCAATTGCCTGTAACCCAGTAAAAAATTGAATTCCATAAATGTTGCTAATATTTTTATTACCAGCTTGAAACACTCCTTTTATTTTAGCTGCTTCTGCTATAACCAACTTATTTCCATTTAACAGAGTAGTTTGGTAGTTGTCCCTTAAAAACTGTACAAAATTACTATCAGGCAACACGACCGTTTGGCAAACAGCTATCCGAACAGAAAGTAGATATATAAAAAATATAAAAAATAACTTTTTCATCTATTGTACAATGGTTACTGTGCCCTGGTTGACGCTTCCGTCAACATATTGAATTAAATAAAGATAATAACCTGGTTTCAACTCTCCTGTTGCAGACATGCCTGTCCAATATTCCTGAGAATCTGCTTGAATATTTGCTGAATAATAAGTGTTCCCAGCATTGTCTTTAATGCTTAATTCGCCGTTAATTTTTGCTGATGGAATTTCCCATTTTTCTCCAATAAATGGATTGAAATGGTAGTTTTTGTAGCAAGTTTTACTTTCTACTTTAATTTCATCAATAACTGATTCGCAATTATTTAAATCTGAAATAAGGAGTTGATAATTTCCCTGTGCTAATTCAGAAAAGTCTGTAGAAACAATGTGATTTTGATGTTTTAACATAGACTTGTATGGAGCGGTTCCTCCAGAAAAGCCTGAAACAATTATACTCCCAGTATGCTCGCCTATACAAGTAGGAGTGGCGTAAATTTTGGCTTTTAATTTCACTTTTTCGCAAGGAGACTTTATAGAAGTTTCTTCCTTTTCTTTATAATTCGCAATTGATATGTCAAGATTCTCATTTTTGTTCTCAATGCTATCTAAGACTATAACTGACTTTAATTCAGTTGCCGGAGTTTGGTTTTGATTTGCGGAGTTTTTTGGATAATCTTCTTTTAATAATATATCCTTATCTGGAGAATTTTTATCCAGGTTAACAAAAGAATCTTTTCTTATCCCAATTTCGCTTTTTATAATTGTTGTGGTTGGATTAGGTTGTACTTGTTTCTCAGAAACCTCATTAGTTAACAACCATATACTAAAAACAGCAATAGTAATGGTTGCTGTAATTATACCAGCTTTAATGTATTTAGATGTTTGAGGTTCATTCTTATGAGATTGTTGTGCAAGCGACTTTACATTTAACAATCGATTTTCTTTGACCAGAACATTGGTTAATTGATGAGTCTTAATTTTTGATTTTAGCTCTGGAGTTAGGCTTAATAAAAATGATTTCTGCTCAGCAGGATCCATTTCCCCGTTGAGGTAGCGTTCAATAAGATTATATGTTCTTTCGCTTTCTTTCATATTCCTTTTAATCTGTCCAATAAAAAAGGGTTTTTTTCAATTTGTTCAATTACCTTTTGCTTGCACCGTTGCTGCTGCATTTTTACCGAAGCTACAGATGGAAAGTTCAATCTTATCATAATGTCTTCCATCAGCATATTTGTGTAAATCAGACAAGTGAGCAGTTCTACACATTTGGTGCCAATTGGACTAAAAAGATTTTTTAATACATTTTCTTCTTTTCCCAACAAAACAAATTCATGATCATTTATACTATTTAATTCTTCCAGATCTCCAAATTCTTCTTTAAAATCAATCTTTTTGTCTCTTCTGATTTTGTTTATCCATTTGTTAATTCCAGACCTAAAAAGAAGTCCAAAAACCTTGTATTTCTCATTATATGTGCCTTCCATCACTGTGTTGTAAAAATCAACTAATGCGTCCTGGAACACATCAAATGCATCTTCTTTACTCCCATTATGCGAAACAATATATTTTTTTAAAACAGGATATACCTTTTTGTAAAGCAACGGAACAACATCTTTGTCCTTGCCTTCCCGGATCATTAGGGGTATCTGTTCTTCTGTTATACTCACGCAACTAAACAAAAATCAATTACACCAAATAAAAGGTAATGAAAAAGAGAATAAAAAAAATTGACTTAGTTTGCACGAATGGTTTTTTAGCTTGAGATCAAAATTAACACTTTTTTTTAGCCTGTTTTTTAATGTTTGCCTGGTTTTTGCACAGGCAAATAATTACTATCCTGATATTTTAACAGTATATTTTCTTCAAATGGCGACTGTAAATCCCGGATATGTCCCTTCAGAAGGTATTGCAGACTTTAATGCAGGTTATAAATTTCGCACTGGGGCTTTTAAGGAAATATCTACTTTTTCATTTTCAGGAGCACGAATATTAAGGACACAAAACTTAAATTCTCATGTGATTAGGATAATGTTGAATAATGAACAACAAGGCCCGTATATTAATACTCCAAGAGCCTACGGAAATTATGCATATGAATTGAAAACAGGAGAGAATTCAAGTTTATACGCGGGTGCAGCTTTGGGAGTTGCTGGAGTATATTATTCTGCTACATCAGCAACTGCATCAGTTTTATTACCAGATGGCTCGCTTGGAATTGGAGCAAAATTGGGTGCTGTTTCTTTGGGAATATCATCGCTTCAGATTTTCAATTCAAAAGCTTCGCCAATTGTGGCTCAGTTCAGGCTTGGACGTTATTACCAGTCGAATCTTACTTTGGAAAAAGAACTTGGGGCGAACTGGAATTTAAGAGGACATGTTCTTTACCGATTATTCCCTGAAAATAAGGATGAGTTAAATATCGGAGCTTCTTTATTATATTCTGAAACATTATTACTTGGCTCAATGTACAGGAACCTTTATGGATTAGGTTTAATAGCTGGCTTTTATTTTGATTCAGGCAAAGATAAATTACTACTGTCCTTTACTTATAATTCATCAGTACTTTCCAGAGCTCCAGTTTTGCAGAATTCAATGGAGATCAGTTTGGGATTTAGAGTTAATTAGATAAGTTTATTTCAATAGATTAATTTGAATTTTGATATACCCAAGTAGTGTTCGGGAATCGAAACTTAACTTACTTAATTATATTATTTCAAAAAAATTATAATAATTCCGTTACTAATTATTTACGCAATTTGCTTTAAGTCTAAGCAAATGTGTATGATCCTACAAAAGAAATTTTCAGAATGGTTATTTAGCAAATATTTTATTATTGTAATTTCAGGTTTATTACTCCTTCCTGAAAACCTTCAGGGACAAAGCTTTAAGTATTTAAACGATTCCAGCCTAACTAATTTTTATCAAATAAGATTAGCCTTCGAAACTGATTGGTTCAAAGAAAATGGAACTCTTGTAAAGCCTAATCTCCGGATAGACCAATCCAACCAAGAAATTACCGGAGAATTTCATGAGAAAGAAAACGAATACATTCATTTTAAAAGATGGGAAAGTTTTGTAGCTCCTCGTGTATATCCTAGTGGAGATATTTCGCTGATATCCAGCACCTATGACAATTTTAAGTCTTATAAGGAACAACTAGATGAATCTAAAAGCAATTTTCGTTTAGAAGCCACACCTGCTTGGAGTTTCGTCGGGCCATCCGGTACAAATGATAATGGTCGAAATGCAGGTAGGATGAATTTTGTCCGCTTTGATCCTAAAAATACTAATACGATTTATGCCGGTGCCCCTGCTGGTGGACTTTGGAAATCTTTAAATGCCGGAGGTTTATGGAAACCTATATCTGACTTTTTGCCTTCAATAGGTTGTTCTGATCTTGGAATTGACCCGGTAAATACTGATATATTGTACTTAGCAACTGGCGATAACGATGGCGGAAGTACTAAAAGTATTGGCATTATGAAATCTGTTGACGGAGGAACTAATTGGCTTGAATCCGGGCTTAAGTGGACTCCCAATCAAAACAGACAAATTAGCAGGGTTTTGATAAATCCGGTAAATCCACAAATCATCATGTGCTTTGGTTCTCAGGGAGTATACAGAAGCATAAATGGTGGCACTAACTGGACACAGATACTTGTAAATGTTGGTTATATCAAAGATGCCGAATTAAAGCCGGGCGACCCAAATATTGTTTATGCAGTTAGTAACAGACTTTATCGGTCTTCAGATGGAGGCGCAACTTTTATTGTTGTCAATGGAGGTACTCCTACAGCAGATTTAGGAAGAATGAGTCTTGATGTAACTCCGGCAAATCCAAACTATGTTTATTTGCTTGCCGCTAAAGGAAATGGAGATTTTAAAGGTCTTTACCGTTCTGATGATTCAGGCGTAAATTTTACTTTGAGATCTGATGTGAATACTCCAAACGTTTTAGGTTATAGTGCCACCTATGGAAGTGGTAACCAAACCGGATATGATATGGCTTTTTCGGCTAATAAAGTAAATGCTGAGCTTTTAGTTGGAGCTGGGGTAAGAAATTGGAAATCAATTGATGGTGGAATTACCTGGACCGTTGCCACACAAGACTGCCAAACAGCTAGTCTGGAGCTGCATTGGGATATCCATTACCTGGAATTTATGCCTGGAAGCACCACTACAGCTTTTGCAGCATGTGATGGAGGGGTTTATAGAACTGTTAATACAGGATCCTGCTGGTCGGCCATTAACCAGAATAACATTTCTGTAAACCAGATTTATGGCTTTGGCGTTGCAAGCGACAATCCCGAAATAATGATCTCAGGACACCAGGACGGAGCAACTGTTGTACATACAAATGGCACCTACAGAAGTGCTTTGGGTGGAGATGGTTTTCAGGCCTTTGTAGATAGGACCAACAGTAAAATTTTGTATGGCGAATTATATTTTGGCGGTTTTAGCAGAAGTATTAACGGTGGATTAAACTGGACCTGGCTGGCAGATAATCCTGGCTTGGTAAATTTGGATGGAGCTTGGAACACACCTTGGTGTCAGGATCCGATAGATGCCAATTCTTTATGGACAGGCTATGACCAGGTTTTAAAATCCACAGATAAAGGTGATAACTGGACTCAGGTTGGAGCTCTGCCTGGAAATGGAAAAATGCGGGACGTAAAAGTAGCTCCCTCCGATAATAAAGTTGTGTATGTAGCAAGGCCTAGAGAATTGTATATTACTCGGAACAACGGTACTCTCTGGACGAACATTACAGCAGGACTACCTGTCCTTGAAATCACCTGCATTGCTATCGGTGAAAAAGATCCTTTACATGCCTGGGTAACTTGTTCAGGATATGCAGCTAACCAAAAAGTTTATGAAACGTTTAACGGAGGAACATCATGGGCAAGCATTTCTGCAGGCTTACCCAACCTCCCGGTTAATTGTATTCAATATGTGCCTGGTTCATCGAACAATGAAATTTATATAGGATGCGATGTAGGGGTTTATTACAAGAATTCGACAATAAATACGTGGGTACCTTATTTTGAAGGATTAGCATACACGCCTGTTTTCGATATAGAAATATATTCTAAGGGAAAAGAAATTAGAGTAGCTACACATGGAAGAGGCATATGGAAAGCACCATTATATGTTCCTACTGTTACAGCATTGGAAAATAAGCACAATGAAAATTCTGAAATAAATTATATTAATTCTGATATATTTACCATTTATCCCAATCCTGTTGAAAATTTTGTAATGGTTGTTGCTCCCGGAAGTTTATCAGCAATAAAATTATTAGACTTAAAAGGAAGGCAACTTACTAGCCCGGAATTTGAATCAACCGGACTTGTGGTTTTGAGTAATTTGTCGAAAGGAGTTTATTTTATCGAAGTCGAGATAGCAGACGGTCGTAAATGGGTTAAAAAGATAGTGAAACAATAATAGTATGAAAAATAACAGCTACTTAAAGACAATCTCTGTCGCCTTTATCCTGATTACCAGTTTAAGCAATATTTTGTTTTCTCAGCCTCTTGGCAATAAACCAGATTTTTTGGATGGGGTTAGACAGAATTTTTACAAAATGCAGAGAA
This sequence comes from Cytophagales bacterium, assembly GCA_014376535.1. Lineage (GTDB taxonomy): Bacteria > Bacteroidota > Bacteroidia > Cytophagales > UBA9547 > UBA9547. Next base: position 7,334 of record JACMRH010000311.1, read on the forward strand.
AGGCGGATAGACATTTTAAAAAACATCCCATTTCTCAACTTAGGGAAGAAGCAGATACTTCAACCCAGGAAATAGATTTTGAAAAGGAATATGATCGTGAAGAAGACAATGAATACCATCGTTATAAAAGATGGGAATGGTATTGGAGAGATAGGATCAATCCTGATGGTTCATTTCCTGATGCTCAAAAAGTATATGAGGCCTATATGCAACAGCAGGCAAGTGGCAATTTCAGGTTGGAGTCTGTAAACCCAATATGGTTTGACATAAGCATGAACAAAAATAGCGGTGGATATTGGGGTATGGGCAGAACTCAATCTGTAGCTGTTAATCCTAAAAACTCCCTTGAGTTTTATACAACTTCAAATGGGGGAGGAGTGTGGAAAACGATAGATGGAGGTAAAACATATAAACCGGTGGGGGATCAGTTACCAATGTTATTCTGTGGAAAAGTGATCATGGACCATACCAATACAAACACTGTTTATGTGTCAACAGGAGAAGATCATAGCAACGCCGGTGGCCTTGGTGTTTTTAAATCTACTGATGGAGGCGTTACCTGGAATGCGACAGGACTAACCGCCACACGGACCAATACTATTGCCGTAAAAACAATCGCGATGAATCCGGTAAATTCCAGTATTATGCTTGCGGCAACTAACAAAGGTCTCTATAGAACTATTAATGGAGGCGGATTTTGGACGGTTGTACGAACAGGTAATTACTCAGATCTGGCTTATAAACCTTTGGATGGCAATACAGTTTATGCCTCCACCAATGCTGACATGTTTAGATCATTAGATGGAGGTGTAACCTGGAACCAGGTTACAACTTTAAACAACAATACAGAAACACGTATTTCAACCTCCCTTTCAGATCCTGCCTACGTTGCATTTGCCTTGATTAAAACTGGAGCAACAGGACAAATGTACGTTTCCAGAAATAGTGGGGCCAGTTTCGATTTGTTTTCAAATATTGGCGATGGTTGTGAATTTCATGTTTCCAACGCCAATATAAAAAACGTGTACTGTGGATGCGTTGATAATTTCAGATCAACAGACGGAGGACTTACCTGGGCAAAATTTACATACTGGAGCGGAGGCAATGCACTTCCAGAAGTTCATGCAGATAACCATGGCATCAACTTCGATCCTTCAAAACCTTATGAAATTTACATTTCCAACGATGGGGGAGTAGACAAATATAACGAACAAACTAACACCTGGACACGACTTTCCAATGGCTTGGCCATTACCATGTATTACCAGATAGCAGTAGCACAAACTGACCCAGTCGTGGTCGCTGGAGGAACACAGGACAATGGTGGTAATATGCGAAAAAGGGCTGGTACTTGGATTAATACGACAGGAGGAGATGCGACAATGTGTTTGATAGACCCTTCGAATGATCAAATCACTTACTCCCAATACATAAATGGAGATGGAATAACGAGGACAAATAACGCCTGGACCTCCAGAACAACATTAGATAATAACATACTTGCTGCCGGAGTAGTAGCTGGAGATGGGGACTGGGCAACACCTTTTGCAATTCATGAAGTAAACCCATCCATTATTGTGGCGGGTTACAAAGATGTGATCCTCTCCACAAACAGGGGTGACACCTGGAAAAAGATCAGTACTGGCTTAGAAACTGCTAACTTGAAAAAAATTGCCATCTCTGCAACAAGCGCAGACCATATATACGCTGCAAATGGTTCTTCATTTTACAGGACATTCGATCAGGGAGCTACAGCATGGTCTAAAACAATCCATCCTGGTGGAGGGGTCTCTTACATCATTGTTCATCCTACAGAACCTAAAACTGTGTACACAACAAATAATGGAGGCAATGGTAAAAGAGTCTATAAATCAACAGATGGCGGTATAAACTGGATAAATTTATCTGCTGGATTGCCAAACGATGTGGCAGTAACATGTATTGCCTATGAGAAAAATTCGAATGAAGCACTTTATGTTGGAACTCCAATTGGAGTGTTTTACAAAAATGCGACGATGACTTCTTGGATCTATTTTGGGACAGGTCTTCCCAACACCTCCATCACAGATTTGCAAATTTCCTATTCAGCCAAAAAACTTCGGGCAGGAACGTTTGGTAGAGGAATATGGGAGGCAGAATTATATAGTTCTATTATTACTGGTAATGAAAATACTCCTTTAAATACTAATAAATTGGACTTGTACCCTAATCCATTTCAGGACGAGCTGGTTGTAAGTCAGCATTTAACAATTATCAAGCTAAGAATTTTCTCTTTGGCTGGAGTCTTAATTGCTGAGCCGATTTTAGGAGAAAATGGCCTGATAAAAACCAACGGCCTTCCAAAAGGGCAATATTTTTTAGAGATTATCAGCAAAGACGGAAGTACAGTTACAAAGAAAATAGTGAAGGAGTAAGCAGAATTCTCTGAATGTTAAAACGACCTCTTTTTAAATTTCAACTGGCAAGCTTTGTAAAGTATGCATTGCTGTTCGTAATTGTCATACGCCTTTCAGGAGGAAGCCATTTCATCACATTGCTTGCCAAGGAATTTTATAAAGAACAGTTTATTGAGAAATGCCGGAATGGCCATATTTCAAATCAGTTAAAGAAGGTTATATTTTCTGAAGAAGAATATAAAAGATTGGAATGGAAAAATGAGAAAGAAATCCTTTTAAATGGAGTAGTGAATGATGTGGTGAAAATGGAAATACTTGCCGATAAGTCCGTTGCAGTAGTTTATTTTTCTGATGAAATCGAAACAAAGGTTTTAAATATTCTGGATGATAGTTCCGACGATGAAGAAGATAAAACGGTTAAAAAAAGCCTTCCGGATGAATATTTTAAAACTCTAGCACTAAATACTCTCAATTCTTTTTTCATTACAATATCAATTCTTTTTTATTTTTCTGTTAGACATCCGATTGATGTATTTTCCTCATTTCTTTTGCCACCTGAACTTTTAGCTTAAGTTATTTTTATACAAGATCCTTCAGTTTTAATACTGAATTGGAACAGTAATGCCATTCTTTTCTGATGGCTTAATTCTTCAATTTATAATGAATTATATAATGAAAACGATTTATCTCGCTTTTACAGCATTCCTATTTTCTATTTCGCTTTTTGCCCAAACGAGTCTGATCAAAGGTAAAGTTTTCGATGTTTCTAATAATCATCCACTTATTGGAGCTACAGTTTTGACTTCTAAAACAACAGGCACCACCACCGATCACAATGGAGAATTCTCTTTTGAATGCACAGATTCTATGGGAATTACTGTGTCTTACATCGGCTACAAAGCGCAAACTCAAATTTCAAAATGCAATGAAATATTAATTGGCTTACATCCTTCAGACGTACATTTAGAGGAAGTTGAAATAACCGCTACTTCCAATTCTAACAAGGCAATCTTATACCAGCCTGAATCTATTGTGAAATTAAACGAGGTTGAACTGAAGCGAGGGACTGGACTATTTCTTGATGATGCCATTAATTCGAATGTGCCCGGTGTTTTCATGGAAAGAAGAAGTGTAGCCGCAGGCCAGCAATTTAACATTCGCGGATATGGAAACGGTGCCAGAGGTACAAACGGAGTAAACAGCAATTTTGACGGTCAGGGCTCTAAGGTTTACCTCAATAATATTCCAATAACAGATGCAGAAGGCATTACATTGATGGACGATATTGATTTTAATTCTATAAATAATGTGGAAGTGATCAAGGGACCAGCGGGTTCTTTGTATGGTTTGGCAATTGCAGGAGTTGTAAATCTTCAAACTAAAAAAGCGGAGAAAGACAAAGTTTCCATTGGTCAAAATTCACAGTTTGGAAATTATGGTTTACAAAGATTTACAACCAGCCTGCAGATTGGAGGTGAGAAATCATCTCTACTAGTGAATTATGGAAATCAGAAATCAAAGGGGTTTATGATTCACAATGCCTCACACAAAGATTTTGTGAATGTACTGGGAGATTTTACCCTTAATCCAAAGCAATCGCTTACAAGTTATCTGGGTTACAGCAACTCTTATGATGAAAGGGCTGGAGAACTTACCGTTCAACAATACGAGAACAAGGATTATTCCGGAAATCCCTCCTATATAAAAAATAACGCACATTCACAGATAATTAGCCTTAGAGCTGGCTTGGGACATACATATAAATTCACCGAAAATATTGCAAACACAACAACTGTATTTGGATCTGGAGTTAGTAATGATGCAAGTTCTGCTGGTGGGTGGACTGATAAAAAACCCTTGAATTATGGTTTGAGATCTACGATCAACATGAACTTTAAATTAGGTAAAAGGTTGGGTCTATCAAGCATTACCGGGGTAGAGTTGCAAAGCCAACACGCGCAGATAATAGGCTATAGTATGGTGCCTGATAGCTCAAATTTAGGCAACTACAATGTAATTGGGGCTATGAAAAGCAATCAGGCTACAATATCCTCTACATCATCTGTCTTTACTGAATGGACGCTTGCTTTACCCCATGAATTCTCAATTACCGCGGGAGTTGGTGTAAGCAATATGTCGATTGAGTTAAATGACAGGTTTTATGTTGCTACCAACAACAACCCCAAAAATCAGAAAGGAACCCACAATCCTACAAATTATAAAACATCTTATAATTATATGATTTCACCCCGGTTTGCTGTCAATAAAGTATTCAGTAAACAAACCTCTGTTTATGCATCTTACAGCAGAGGTTATAAAGCTCCGGTAAGTTCGTATTTCTTTATTCCAACAACAGGAAAAGTAAATTCAGAACTTAAACCGGAAGTCGGAGATCAATTTGAAATCGGAACAAAAGGCTCCTTATTAAAAGACAAACTGGTCTACCAGCTGTCTGTATTCAATTCAATTTTCTCAAATAAAATGACCAATGTTTCAGTTCAGAATCCAGCTAATACTGCAACACTATACAATTACGTAGCCAATGGTGGTAGTCAGGATAATAAAGGTGTTGAGCTATTGCTAAAATATACAGCTACTCAATCAGAAAACGGATTCATCAGCGCAATTCGTCCATTTGTTAATCTTGCTTATTCAGATTTCCGTTATGTGAATTTCAAAATTCAGTCTATTGGCAAGGATAAGATAAACAAAGATAGTGTTATAAAAAATGATTATAGTGGAAATACAGTTGCAGGAGTTCCTCCTGTAACAGCCAATGTTGGATTTGATTTTGTTACCAGGCCGGGACTCTACGCTAATGCGAGTTTTAATTATCGGGATGCCATGCCTTTTACTTCTGATGGATTAAACAAAACCACAGCTTACAGTCTGATAAATGGTAAAATAGGATTTCAAAAAATGCTTTTTAAGCATCTTGACCTCAATATTTATGCCGGGGGAGATAACCTTACTAATACCCAATACTTTTATATGGTTTTTCTCAACCAGTTACCTGACGCATATCTGCCCGCACCTCTGACAGCGAATTTTTATGGCGGAATAAACCTGAGATATATTTTCTGATTTAAAAGGAGGAGTATTTTGTTTGCTCCTCCTTTTATAATTGATCAATATGGTATTCTGAATTTCAGTTTTGTATTCTTATTTTATTTTAAGTTTCAAGATTGGATTAATTTTTTCGCGATTAGTTACTTCTTGATTTTCAGTTTGGTTTTCTCTTAAATCCCTCCTTATGAGGCAAAATCAATCTTGTATGAAAAATAAGCTTTTTACATTTTTACTTGTTTGTTGCTCAGCATTTGCATGGTCTCAGAAAGCAGTTTTTAAACCTGCAGAATGGTCCCGCGCAGGAACACCCTATTATGGTCTTCTTTCTGATACAAGATCATATCAATCAGCAAATTTTGTTATTTTTTGGGGAGATGCAGTTGGAACAGATCCAACAACAGCCAATCCTTCAGATCGCCGTTTCAATCCGAAAAGTGTTTGCGATACCCTTGAATACATTTACAAACGATTCATCGGAGAACTAAAATTTGTTTCTGATGCGCCAACTACCAATTTTGGGAAGTATAAAATAATCATTGTTATGCTTGGTACTTTTGGTGCCAACGGTCCGCAGGGATTTGCTTTTGGAGGTCAATATGAAGGCGTAATTGGTGCTATGTGGGTAGATCCTGCGGCTGTAAAAGATGGCGGTGCCTTGAGTCATGAGTTTACTCACACTTTACAAAACATGATTGGTATCCAGGAAAACAAAGTTGGTGGCGGTTTTGTGGGTTATGATCCTGCAGGGTTCTTTTATGAAGGCCATGCCAATTACATGCGTTCGCTGGTATATCCTAAAATGGCTGTAACTGATATTCCTAGATGGTTTGGAACAAGGCATTTTCACTGGAGTTCAACCCGCCACCACTATGCGAACTTCAGGCTTTTATTTCATCTGGGCTATGCCATGACCACCCGACTCTGGAAAGAATCTGTTCGGAATGAACATCCTTTTGTTACTCTCCGAAGGTTAAAAGGGTTTACTCAAAGTCAGCTCAACGATTATCTTTATGAATATGCCAGAAGAGAGCCAACTACAGACTACGCGATTGATAAAAATGATAATCCATCCATAGGTGCTAACAGTTACGGAGTAATTTTAAGGGTAGAAGAAAACAGGCTAAAAACGCAAGAGCCTTACTATTTATGGAAACAATATACCATATTGAATAAAGTTGAAGGGGCAACCGACAGCTATGCTGTAAGCGACGACTTTGCACCCCAGGATTATGGAATGAACGTAATTCCTTTGTACTCTACCTGTACTGGAAGCAGCAAACAAGTCACAGTGAAATTTAAAGGCCACAGTGAAGTCAATACGACTGCAGGTTGGAGATATGGATTTGTCACCTCTAAAGTGGATGGTACAATATCCAGGTACAGTCCTACCCATTCGGCGAACGAATCCGAAATCAGTTTTGATCTTCAAACTGGGGAATTGCAGATGTTTCTGGTTGTAATGGGAGCGCCATCTACTCACACTTCTTATGTTTGGGAGCCGGGGTGGCCTAAAATCAAAAGATATCCTTATGAATTACGAATAGCTAATGCAGTTCCGGAAGGGTACCATACAAATTTCAGGTCGGCATTTAAGGTCAGTGGAAAAGCTCATACAAACGGTGGAGGTTGGATTGTAAACGGCAGCACTGTTGCTGCAACAGTATATGTTGGTCCTAAAGCAATTGTCAGAGGCAACGCAAATCTTTCAGGAAATGTTAAAATAGATGGAACAGCTTGGATTGATGGCGGAACTTATAAAGACAATGTAATTATTAAAGATAATGCTCTCGTGCGGCGTGGCACATATTCAGGTGATGTGCAGGTAGGAGGGAATGCCGTTCTTTTTGATTGCGTTGCAAACGGTCAAACAATTTTAAAAGGCAATACGCTCATTTTTGGTTCTGATTTTAGCAACAATGTGATTATTGGCGGAGACGCGGAACCAATTAGCTGTTCGACTGATGGGGTTTATCTTCAGTTTCCGCACGGCAATAATGGCCGGAAAGATTGTGATGGCAAACCGTTGGCAGATCCTTCCAATACTGATGTTAATGCTTCATACATCGGATTTAAGAATTCTGCCATTGATTTTTCGGGTACTCCTTCTTGCAGTGTTATTACTGGATTGGATGAAACTACCGAATCGATATCAGATGTAATATTTCCGAATCCTTTTATCCAGGAAGTCAATTATAGAACACCAGGTAAATTTGAGTATTCTCTCTGGACCCCGCAAGGTCAGGAAATCATTTCAGGAAAAGCGGTCGATAATTTATCAATTGGAGCTTCGCACCAATCAGGTTTATACATACTTAAGATTAAAAAGGAATCAGCCGATATAATATACAAGATATTTAAACGATAAATATTAGATATCTAAACGGGCCAGACGATAGTCTTAGCCCATTTTTTTTTAATGTTTTTTTTGGTAGTAAATTAAATTTATTCAATGTAATATTAATCTATCAATATAAAAATGAGATTGTATAGCTTCTTCTCATTTTCATGGCATACTTTTCGTTTAGCAATGTCGTATGAATAATAATAATCTAAACTAACATTGTGAAAAGACCTGACTTTATACTTTTAATAGACGATGACCACATAACCAATTATCTGACTCAAAGGTTACTAACCCGTTTAAACCCTTCCGCAACCGTAAGAATTGCAAATAATGGTGAGGAAGCTCTGAGAATTATCAAAGAATCTGCTGATTCAGATCATATAACTCCTGATCTTATATTGTTGGATGTAAATATGCCGGTAATGAGCGGTATCGAATTCATGAGTGCATTGACCAAAAGTGAATACAG
>JACMRH010000029.1 GCA_014376535.1 Cytophagales bacterium
GACAAAAATCCAGCTGATCCTGATATTCTCCCTACCACAATGGCCAAGATCAGAATACAAAGCCTCTGCTCCAGTGGTACATAAGAACACTGCTCCTAAAAGCCAAAAACCAGAGGGATAATTCCACAAAAGATCAATTCCATATATAGGATTAATTGCTTTAAAAATTTCAGGATACAGAACTACTTTATTGAACCCTAAGATTGCAAGCATACAAAACCATACAAACATAATTGGACCAAAAAACCATCCAACCTTTTTTGTACCAAACCTTTGTACAAGAAAAATCAAAATCAAAATTCCAATGACGATCGGAACCGTTTTAATTTCCGGATTATATATCTGCAAACCTTCTACAGCTGATGAGATAGACAACGGAGGAGTAATAATACCGTCCGCAAGCAGTGCAGCACCACCTATCATGGCAGGAATTACCAGCCCTTTAAATTTTCTTCTAATCAAAGCGTATAAAGAAAATATCCCCCCTTCACCATTGTTATCAGCCCTTAAGGCAAAAATTACATATTTGATAGTAGTTTGAAATGTTAAGGTCCAGAAGATGCAGGACAGTGCTCCCATAATCAACATTTCGTCAATTACAGACTTGCCTACTATGGCATCCATTACATACAAGGGAGATGTTCCTATATCTCCATAGATAATTCCTAAAGTTACCAACAGTCCTCCTGCAGACAACCTATGCACATGACCCAGTTTGTGATCTTTTCCTTGTATCATTATTTAAGACATTACCGGTTCGCCCTTTTTTGCTTTTATCAGTTGTAATGCTAGATATACCGCTTCTCTGAATGAAGATTCATTTGCTTTGTTTTTCCCAGCAATATCGTAAGCAGTACCATGATCTGGGCTTGTGCGTATTTTTGAAAAACCTGCTGAAAAGTTAACTCCTGTTTCAAAAGCAAGTGTTTTAAAAGGTATTAAACCCTGATCGTGGTACATAGCCAAAACTGCGTCAAATTGTTTATAGGTTTCTTTTCCAAAAAAACCATCAGCAGGATAAGGACCAAAAATTAATTTACCCTTCTCCCGCAGCTCATTCAAAAGTGGAATAATAACTTCCTTTTCTTCCATTCCCAACAATCCATCTTCGCCAGCGTGGGGATTCAAACCTAAAACAGCAATCTTTGGTTTCTGAATAGCAAAGTCGTTCATCAGGCATTTTTCAAGTATTTGCAGTTTTGATTTCAACAAATCCTTGGTCAAAGCCTGACTTACAGAATTTAAAGGAATATGATCAGTGGCTACCCCAAATTTTAAATTGCCACTTACAAATGTCATCAGATAGTTTTTTTCGCCGAAAGCGTCTGCCAGGTAATCTGTGTGACCCATAAAGCGAAATTCATCGCTTTGCATGTTATTTTTATTTATGGGAGCTGTTATTAGAGCTTCAATTTTACCGGCTTTAAGGTCTTCAGTTGCTCTTTTTAAGGACAAAAAAGCAGCCTTACCTGCCTGCTGAGTTTCTTTACCAGGTTCAATTAATATTTCATCTTCCCAGCAGTTAATCACATTTAATCTGCGAATATGTTTTTCACTCAAGTCTTTAATTACTTGATAATTAAACTCTTCAATATTATATTGCTTTTTGTAAAAATTCATAATACGCCCAGAACCGTAAAGGATAGGGGTGCAGAATTTAAAAATTCTATTGTCCATGAATGTTTTCATGATAATCTCAGGACCAACCCCATTATAATCGCCAATACTGATACCTATAACAGGTTTGTCAGGATTGAATTTTTCCGCCTGGGCCTGA
>JACMRH010000030.1 GCA_014376535.1 Cytophagales bacterium
ACAATTGGTAATAACTTAGAGTTGTTCGCATTTACGGAATTTCCTTGTATGTATTCAAGCAATATCGCTTTATACTTATTTTTCAAAAATGTGTTTTTAATAAAGTTGTTTCCACTTGAATACTGAGTTACATAAATACCATTCTGATTATTTGCAAGTGTATTTCCTTCCCCGGCTAAGTCTCCGCCTATAACGGCCTTGCCCCCGCCTTGATAATCTATGTAGATTCCGTTTTTAACATTTGCAATATTGATATCAGATTTTGTGACCCCAATAAAATTTCCAGTAATGGTATCCAGTGATGAAGTGATATATATGGCATTTGCCCCACTGTTTCCAATAGTGTTATCGGTTATCCTGGTTGCATTAGATCCATTTTCCAGTTTGATGCCGTCTTTTACAATTGGTAAGGGATTGTTTAAAGAATCAACCCCTATAAAGTTTTTCTTTATGCGATTGCCTGTGATTCCTGCTTCAACCAAAACACCATAACCTATGGATTTTCCAATTGTATTATACGCAATCGAATTGTTATGGCTTCCACCAGAAATCCTCATTCCATCCGAAGCAAGGTTAGTAATGCTGTTACCTAAAATTTTGTTATTTTTTGACCCGCCATCTAATACAATTCCCGAAAAGACAGAATCAATAACATTGTTTTCCAGCGAATTAAATTGGCATAGCCCTGAAACAAAAATGGCCTGTTTTTTAATATTTTTAAACTTGTTCTGACTAATCAGATTGCTATCACTGGTTCCGTATAGGAATATTCCCGTTTTAAAGTTTTTAAAGGAAATTCCCTTTACAATGGTATTTTTTGCACTAAAACCAACACCTAATCCTTGTGTACTGTCTTTACTACCATCAAGAATTATATTGTATTTTCCATTTCCGGCCTGAGTAAAACCATCTAAAATGATATTGCTTTTTAGACTTGGAAGTGGGCTTAGTGGTTGAATAGTCTGTTCACCTGTACCAGGAATTTGGAATGTTATGGAAGAACCAAATACTCCCCTATTTGCACATTCTATAGCAGATCTTAAAGAACCATCTCCTGAATCTAAGGTGTTTATTACCGGACAAATCCTTTTTTCAGTTTCAAACAACACCTGATTTGATAAGTCTGAAGTACTCTTGCCTATCGGAGTTGAAAGTGCGACAAGATTATATTTTTTGCCATTTACACCTAAGGTATCCGAAAGTTGTAAATTCCAGTTTCCTTGATTATCAGCTTTTGTAATTCCTAAAAATTTTAAAAGAGGAGCTTTGTTGGCACCAGGGCTTCTCCCATCACTAACATATATTTCAACAGAGTCGAGAGGGTTGGTTGTCCCATAAACTATTTTTTTAGTGGTATAACCATCTATTGTAGGCTTAAAGGTTGAATTACTTTTGAAGTTGTCTAGAGTAGAATTATAAACCAATGATCTTTTCAATTCAAAAACACCATGACCCGCATAAACCCCATATTGATCACTATTTGCAATAATGTTGTTTTTCAACTTCATTTTTCCACTTGAGGAAAGTATCCCGAATCCAGTTGAAATGGTAGTAGAACCATTATGTACTCCAATTAAGTTATCTTCCACTACAACTGAATTTGTAGAATCAATATCTACAAAAATACCATATTGATTATTTCCAATTATATTATTCCTGACCAAAATACTATCTACATTCCCTAAGATCCTTAAAGATTGTGTTGCTTTACCCTTCCCTGTGTAGTTATCGGAAACTCCTATTTTATTATTCTTAACTAATACATTTTTTCCAATTCCAATTATGGTAACTTCTGTATTTCCGTTATCATAAAATTCATTTCCACTTAATATCAAATTATTAGCCCTCATTATTTCTACCCCATTAGATTGGTTAGAATAAATTTTGCTATTTGTTAACTTCAAATTCTTCTGGGTGTATAAAAGAACTGCAGTAGAGGTATTATCATGGATCAGTACAGAATCAATTTCAACATTTGTTAATTCTGTCGTCGAACTGTAAATAGCATTGCCAAAATTTTTAATCTCTAATCCTTTTATTTTAATCGAGTCAGGTCTTGGACCAGTGCCATCCCATAATTTTAAGCCAATTCCACCGA
>JACMRH010000312.1 GCA_014376535.1 Cytophagales bacterium
AAACTGGTCCTGATTATTATATTGGAAGGCTTATGTCTGTTAATTTAAGAAACCCAAATATTCCGAGTAATAAAATTACTTTTGGTAATTTACCTGACATCTGCGGTAACACTACAGGTTTAATTGGGAAAGATATTGTTAATTTTATGGAAAAGGCTGTTACACCTGATAGTTTATTTTTCAATGTTTTTGTTTATGGTAATGGAGATGGTTCTAAAATTAATTATACAATTAAAGAAGATGATGACCAAAATGGAACTTACGTTGATGGCATCGATGAATCATATGAAAAACCTATTGTTGTAGACTTTTTTGGATGGAAATTATTTTCTTTAAGGTACAGTGACTTTACTAAAGCTCAATATAGAAATTCAGATACAGGAAAGGATGAAACAGCAACATCTGGGAATAAAAGTAAAGATATTAATCATATTATTAATGTTCAGTTTGGGTTAGTTTCTGGAACTCTTGGGGGCAAAGCTCAAATGATTATAGATGTACCAACAGTTTCTGTTGGGAAGCCATTTTCTTATTAAACAGAAATAATACAGCAATATGAAAAATCTGTCAAAATTACTGATATCTACATTAGCAATACTTATAGCTGCATGTTCAGGTCTTACAAATAAAAGTCTTGAGAAGGGTGGAGATAAAGATATCAGGGCCAAAAGTGTGAAGCCTGTTGAATTCATCATTGAGAACGAAAACGTTGGTGCTAGTATTGATGGAAAATATTATGAACCTGAGAAAGAAGATATTGCAAATTCTTTGATAAACATTAATAAAGGTGTTTTAGAATCTTTCAACGGAGATATTGATAATTGGTGGACAGGTGAAGGAGGAAGATTTGCTTTAGAAAAACAGGGAGGAGCACTTAAGATAAATGCACATAAAGTTGGTCCAAAATGGGATGCATTTGGTAGGCCATATAATAATTTAGATTTAACTGGCGGATATGCTTTAAAAGTAAAGGCGAGATCAGAAGGCGAAAAATCCCCTGTTTTAAGAATTGACTTTAAAGATGCAAACGGATATGTTTCCAATGGTAAGCCTGTTACTAATAGAATAGTAAGAGGTACTGATTTTACTGATTATTATTTCCGTTTTGATCATAAACTTCGTCAAACTTTTCCTGATGAGAAGACTTTAGATGCAAAGGCTATTAAAGAAATATTATTTTTTATTAATGGTGGTGGTAGTTCTTACACTGGAACTGTATTTATAGATGAAATAAAAGTTGTACCTGCTGCTGAAGCTGCAAATGCTGTGGTAATAAAAGAAGTTGGAAGTAATGGTGGCTTTATAGATAATTTTGATGAGGGAACCGCTGCCTGGTGGGTAAGTGGAAACCAAAAGGGAGATAGCCCAGATGGTAAGTCATTAAGAGTTTCGGGAACCAAAGTAGGTCCAGCTTATGATGCATTTGGTCGTTCTTTCGACCCAATCAACTTTAATGTTGCTTCTACTATTCGTGTCAGAGCAAAAGTGGAGGGTAGTGAAATTCCTAACGTCCGTCTCGATATAAAAGACCCTAATGGATTTGCTACCAATGCAAGACCAAATATTGTCAAATTTGATAAGGGAAATGAGTTCGTAGATTACTATTTCCCTTTCAAAGGCAGGTTTACACAAACTTGGCCTAACTACAAAAAGGTTGATGCAACTCAAATACAAGAGTTACTATTTATGGTTAATGCTGGTAAATCGCCTTGGACAGGAAAGATTACTATTAAAGAAGTAGAAGCTATTGTTCCGGCTCCAGAAGAAAATAAAGCACCTACAAGTGCAAGTGGTAAACCAGTTGTTGAATCTCCTTCTACATTACCTGGTGTAGTGATTGACAATTTTGAAGAAGGTGTAGATAGTTGGTGGATGGGTAGTGATAAATATACCCTAACTAGTATGAATGATAAAATAATGATGATTGGCTGCAAAGAAATTGGCCAGGATTATGAAACATTCGGAAAGGGATTCGGTGCTAGAGATTTTACTAAAACTCCTATTTTAGTTATAAGGGCCATGGTGGAAACTGTTTCTTCACCACCTTTGGTAAGGGTGGATGTAAAAGACGCTGATGGAAGAGTTGCTAATGTCAGCCCAATTATGCTAACATTTAAAAATGATGGTGTATTTACTAATTACTATTACGATTACAGAGGTAAATTCAGTCAGGTTTACCCAGACGTTCAAACTATGAACCCTGCTCAGGTACAGGAAGTAATAATATTTATTAATCCTGGCGGACCTAAAATTAATACAGCGATATACGTTGAGGATATCAAAGCTTTGACGCCGGAAGAATACGAACAAGCAATTAAAAAATAAGGATTTAAATGAAAAAACCATTTTTAAGCGTTACGAAATTCGCTTTATCAACTTGTTTCGCTCTTATATTTTCATGTACAGAGAAAAAGACAGAATCTACATCTTCTTCTTCTGATAAATCTACAGATGATATTGAGCAAAAAGTGCAGAATTTGTTGTCTCAGATGACTCTAGAAGAGAAGGTTGGGCAAATGACCCAACTTAATCTAAATATGATTTTGTCAAATGGCTATGGCGCTCCTTTTGATTCTATTCAAATGGATAGTTTAAGAAAGGTTGTAAAAGACAGAAATATTGGATCAATATTAAATTGTATAGATCATGCTTATTCAGTGGAGAAATGGCATGAAATAATTACTAAAATTCAAGATGTGGCTACTAAAGAAACACGTCTTAAAATACCGGTTATTTATGGTATTGATGCAATTCATGGAGTTACCTTCACGGAAAACTCTACACTTTTTCCGCATAATATTGGTTTGGCTGCTAGTCGAAATCTTGAAATAGTTCAAAAAGCAGAGGCAATTACGGCCATGGAAACAAGGGCATCTGGAATTCGTTGGAATTTTGATCCAGTAGTTGATGTTGGAAGACAGCCTTTATGGTCACGTTTTGGTGAAACTTTTGGGGAGGATGTTTATTTAGCTAAAGTTTTTGGAGCAGCTACAATCCAAGCTCAACAAGGTGCAGATACTAAATCTTCTAAAAATGTAGCATCTTGTATGAAACATTTTCTTGGTTATTCTATGCCAATTACTGGTAAGGATAGATCACCTTCAATTATTCCTGAAATAATGTTAAGGGAAATTTTCCTACCGCCTTTTCAGGCAGCTGTGAATGCTGGAGTTAAAACAGTAATGATCAATTCAGGTGAAATTAACGGAACACCCGTTCATTCAAGCAAATACCTTCTTACAGATGTTTTAAGAGGTGAATTAGGATTTAAAGGTGTAGTAGTAACAGACTGGGAAGATATAATAAGATTACATTCAAGACATAAAATCGCTTCAACACACAAAGAAGCTGTAAAAATTGCTATTGAGGCAGGTGTGGACATGAGCATGGTTCCTCATGATTATTCTTTTTATTTCCTATTGATTGAATTAGTTAAAGAAGGACAAATTAAAGAAAGTAGAATAGATGAATCAGTAGCAAGAATTCTAAGGTTAAAGTATGAAGTGGGATTATTTGATAATGCATATCCTGAAAAGGAAGCAATTGCAAATTTTGGAAAACCTGAATATGCCAAAGTAGCACTTGACGCTGCAGCTGAAGGCTTGACTTTGGTAAAAAATGATCAAAATATTCTTCCTTTATCTAAAAATAAAAAAGTTCTAGTAACGGGTCCTGGAGCCAATTCAATTACTGCATTGAATGGATGCTGGTCACATACCTGGCAAGGTAATATGCCTCAATATTATCCAGAAGATACTAAAACTATTGTAGAAGCAATTAAGAATGAGATTGGTGAAAAAAATGTATTGTTTTCAGAAGGTTCTGGTTTTACTGAAGACAAAGATATAAAAGCCGCTGTTGCTGCTGCAAGATCTGTTGATTATATAGTTCTTTGTTTAGGAGAAGATGCATATGCTGAACAGCCTGGTGTTATTGATGATTTGGAGCTTCCTGAATCTCAATTAAATCTGGCAAAGGCACTTTATGCTACTGGAAAGCCAGTTATTTTAGTTTTTGTTGAAGGACGTCCAAGAATTTTCAGGAAAATTGAACCACAAGCAAAGGGAATATTATTAGCGTATTGGCCTGGTCATGAAGGAGGTCCAGCTATTGCTGATGTTCTCTTTGGTGATGTAAATCCTAGTGGTAAATTGCCTTTTTCTTACCCAAGGTTTAGTGGAAACTTAGTTCCTTATGACCATAAGTTTACGGATGTTATACAAGAACTTAAACCTGGTATTGAAACTAAAACTGGATATAATCCACAGTATCCTTTTGGTTTTGGATTAAGCTATACAACTTTTTCTTATTCTAATTTGACTATTGATAAAAAAGAATTGACGGGAGATGAAAAAATCTCAGTAAGTGTTACTGTTAAAAATACAGGAACACGTCAAGGAAAGGATGTTGTGGAAGTTTATTCAAGGGATTTATTCGCATCAATAACTCCATCTTTGAAACGCTTACGGGCTTTCAAGAAAATCTCTTTAGATCCTGGACAAGAACAGAAGGTTGAATTTTCGTTCGATAAAAGTGATTTTGCATTCGTTAATAAAGACTACCAGACAGTTACTGAACCAGGTGAGTTTGAATTGATGGTTGATACGTTAAAGACTAATTTTCTTTACAAATAGTACTCTACAATAATAGTATATGTCTCAAAGATTAATAGCTTCCTTTGCTTCCTGCATAATAGCAGTTCTTATTTTACCATTGAATAGTAATGGACAGGATCTGGCAGAAAAAATTAGATTAAATCAGATTGGTTTTTATCCTTCTGGGGAAAAGGTAGCTATAATACTCGATTCAAATAGTACGGGTTCTTTTTTTGTACTTAGAAATGATCAGCAAAAAGATACAGTATATAAAGGAAAATTAACTAAGCCAGCTGTTTGGGAGTTTTCTGAAGAGAAGGTTAGAAAGGCAATATTCACTGATTTTAATGTTCGTGGAGAATATATTTTAAATATCCCAGGTATTGGTAATTCATTTCCATTTAAAATAAGTGAGAATGTTCATGGAATTGTTGGTAAAGCTTCACTAAAAGCTTATTATTATCAAAGATTTTCAATAGATCTATTGCCTCAATACGCTGGTAAATGGTCTCGTAAAGGAGGACATCCTGATACAAAAGTTTTAATTCACAACTCAGCTGCTTCTGCCAACAGACCCACAGGTTCTACTATTAGCGCACCTAAAGGTTGGATTGATGCTGGTGATTATAACAAATATATTGTCAACTCAGGTATTACTACTTATACACTTTTGTCTTTGTATGAAGATTTTCCATATTATTTCGATACATTAAATTTAAATATTCCAGAAAGTTCTAATAAAGTTCCAGATCTTATTGACGAAATTCTTTGGAATGTTAGATGGATGCTTTTAATGCAGGATCCTGCTGATGGCGGTGTTTATCATAAATTGACCAATTCAAATTTTGATGGAAGTATCATGCCTGAAAATGCAACAAAGCCTCGTTATGTTGTTAAAAAAGGTACTGCGGCTTCTTTAGATTTTGCAGCTGTAACTGCTCAGGCTTCCAGAATATTAGGTAAATTCAGAAAGCAATTGCCTGGCTTATCTGATTCCTGTTTAAAAGCCAGCCTTAGAGCCTATGAATGGGCTAAAAAGAATCCCAGTGCTGCTTATATTCAAAGTGAACTTTCGGATCCTTCAGTTATGACAGGAGCATACGATGATTTTAATTTTACAGATGAATTTTTGTGGGCTTCAGCGGAATTATTTGTAACCACAGGAAAGCTCAAGTACTACGAAGAATCTAATTTAGATGGTTTAGTTGCCAATGTAGGTTTACCAAACTGGCAAAGTGTAGGTATGTTGGGTTTGTTTACATTAGCTAAAAATGCCTCTAAATTCTCTGGTGATCCTAAATTCGAAGATGTTCATTTTAGTGCTGCTTCAGCCAGGATTTTGAAAATGGCTAAGACACTTAAGTCGCATAAATCTGAATCTGCTTATGGTGTTGCCATGGGAACTGAATACAGCAATTTTGGATGGGGAAGTAACTCTTTCGCTTGCAACCAGGGATTCCTTCTTCTTCAGGCATTTTTATTGACAGGTGACAAGGCTTATGTTGAAACAGCTAATTCGAATCTTGACTATATTCTTGGTAGAAACGCTACAACTTACAGTTTCATAACAGGTTATGGTGATAAGTCTGTAATGAATCCTCATCACCGTCCATCTGAGGCAGATGGAATTGATGAACCAGTACCTGGTTTGATGGCTGGTGGACCAAATCCTGGTCAGGAAGATAAAGGTAACTGTGCCGGTAAACCATATCCTTCAGCATTGCCTGCTAAATCTTATATAGACCATAAATGCAGTTATGCATCAAATGAAATAGCAATTAACTGGAATGCTCCTTTCGCTTATTTGAGCAACGGCCTTGAGGCTATTCGTACTGGCAATTTTACAACTTTTAACAAATAAATTTTATAAATCCTGCACTTCTCATTTGTGCGGGATTTTTATATCCCATCCTTTTATTTTTATTCTGACCTTTATTTATTTAAATTAGGGCAAAGAATCCCGCTTGATGGCAAAACGACCAGATAACGCTAAGGAACGTAAAGAGGCTGTACAAAAATTCGAACAAATGCTTAAGAATAACTTAAGTTTTTTCTTTGAATCACACGAATACGAACACATCATAACTTATTACATTGAAAAAAGCCAGTGGAAACAAGCATTAAAAGCTTGCAATCTTGCCATTGAACAATATCCTTATTCCATTCATTTTGTTTTAGATAAGTCAACTGTTTTAGCTCAAAGAAAACAATTTTCTGAAGCCCATGAACTCTTGGACAAAGCTGAGAACATGCAGCCCAATGACGTTGACATAATTATCGGCAGAAGTCAACTATTTATGCAAAAGGGTGAATTTGATAAAAATATTAATTTTTTAAAATACTCTGTTGAAACAAGTTCAGAACCTGAACTTAT
Organism: Cytophagales bacterium; assembly: GCA_014376535.1. GTDB lineage: Bacteria > Bacteroidota > Bacteroidia > Cytophagales > UBA9547 > UBA9547. The sequence goes on from JACMRH010000312.1 coordinate 6,970, forward strand.
ATATTTTCACTTAGGATTGGCGTATCAAGCTGCAGGCTTGTTTGACGATGCAATATTTTACCATAAAAAGGCTTTAGAACAAGATATTGAAAACGAAGAAGTTTTCTTTGAATTGGCATTTTGTCTTGATATGGCTGGTAAATTGGATGAAAGTATTTCTTACTACCAGAAATTTATTGACCAGGATCCTTATTCTCATTATGCATGGTATAATTTAGGTTTAGTTTATAGTAAGCTTGAAAAGCTTGAAGAAGCTAAAGAAGCTTATGATTATTCTACTATTATAAATGAAGAGTTTGCTTCTGGCTGGTTTAATTTGGGAAATACTTATTACAGTCTTTATCAATATAATGAAGCGATTGAATGCTATAATAAAGTGATAGAATTAGAGGATGTTTCTGCTGAAACATTATGCTACCTTGGTAACTGTTACGAGAAATTAGAGCTTATTGATACAGCTATTGATAAATATAAGAACTCATTAAAAATTGATCCTCTTTTTGCTGAATCTTTATATGGAATGGCTATTTGTTTGGATAAATATGACAAGTGGTCCGAGGCTTATAGTTTTATTAAGAAATGTGTTGACCTTGACCTGATAAATGGCGATTATTGGTTTACACTTGCTGATATAGAATCTAAAATTGGCAATATTGTACATGCTTTAGAAGCATATGAAAAATCTTCAATTTTAATTCCGGATAATCCTGAAGTATGGTTAAACTGGTCTTTGATTTATTATGAACAGGGAGATTTTGAACAGGCTTTTTCAGTATTGAACCAGGGGCTTTCAGAAAATTCCGAAGATGCAGAGCTTCAGTATCACGCATGCATTTATCTAATTAATCAAGGAAAATACAGGCAAGCACTTGAATATTTGCAAAATGCTTTAATTTTGGATTTTGATATGCACACCATCTTGTTTGACTTCTTCCCAAGTCTGGATGTTCAAAAAGGACTTTATAAAATAATAGAACAATACAGAAATAAATAATGAATTTTTTTTTAAATAATATTCCAGATCGTATAACAAAACCACGTCAGTCAGGCTTAACTATGGCCATGGACAAAGGTTTGAGTTTTAGACAAGTAGAAGATTTTCTTGATGTAAGTAGTGATTATATCGATATTGTTAAGCTAGGTTGGTGCACTTCCTATTTGACTTCTAAATTAAAAGAAAAAATTAAGCTTTATAAAGATGCTGGTATCCCATTGTATTTAGGGGGTACTTTATTCGAGGCTTTTATTATTCGTGGTCAATTTGAAGAATATCTGAAAACACTAAATCAATACGGAATTGAATATGTAGAAGTTTCTGATGGTTCTATTGAGTTGCCACACGACGAAAAATGTGAATATATCAGAAAATTAGCCCAAAATTTTACTGTTCTCTCTGAAGTAGGATCGAAAGATGACCAAAAAATTATCCCTCCGTATAAATGGATTGCTTTGATGAAGGCTGAACTGGAAGCTGGTGCATGGAAAGTTATTGGAGAAGCAAGAGAGGGTGGTAATGTAGGTTTGTTTCGTTCAACAGGAGAGGTTAGGTCTGGATTAGTTGAAGAAATACTGACTCAAATTCCCAATGAAAGTATTATATGGGAAGCACCCCAAAAATCTCAGCAAGTTTGGTTTGTAAAGTTATTAGGCGCAAATGTTAACCTTGGAAATATTTCTCCTAATGAAGTAATTCCGTTAGAAACAATTAGGTTGGGATTGAGAGGAGATACATTTTTGCATTTTTTAGGAAATGATATAAATATCAAGGCTTAATTTTATTTAGCCTGACCTAACATGATTTCTAACTTAAATGTGTAGCCAGAATTATTAATATTTGGGTTTAGATTCAAACTGACCTTTTCAAAAATTGCTTTATTGTATCTGGAGACTGACTTAGTTATCAGGCTTTTTCCAATCCATTTTAAAAGAAGTCCAGAAGCAAAGACTGCAATACTACTTTGAACCAAAGTTTTTTTGCCAAACCATACTGTTCCATTTGTATTGGATCGTTCGTCATTGTACCATTGTTTTAGACTTGGCCCTTCATATCTCATAAAATCTAAGACTGGAATTATAAACATTCCAGCACCAATTCCCATAAATGAGCGGCCCGTCCTTGTTAGTATTTTACCTCTGTTGTAAATTAATTTCAATGAATCATCTGTAGATTTTGAAAAGATATAATTGAATTCACTTAACTTTTTTAATTCGTCTTCCTGATAAAAATAATTCTTTTTAAGACCTTGTTTAACTGTAATTTCTTCTAAAAAGGTATTTTTAACCGAGTCAACAGGAACTATAATTTTCTCGGAAGGAAAATTATTAAAGTATTTCAGAAGTCCTTTGGAAATAATTTGTGGCCATAATTTTGTAATGTCTCCATCAATAAATGTATCTGTTTTAACAGAAGCATTATGTATAAAATATTTTTTTTGAAGACTATCTATTGTGATTTTCGCTTTGAAAGAAAATGTTGCTTTTTCATTTAAATTACTCAGATTTTCATTGCATCTAAAATCATATACATGCAATGTTGCAGGTTTTTTATATGTAATAGAATCAGTCTTCAATACAGTGGAAAGATATTTTACTAATCCAGAATCTAATTTGGCGACCGCATTTCTGTTGAAATAACCTTGATAAACGTTCCCTTCATTACTTTGGTCTAAACGATGATCGATTACTTCGTTTACATAAAAACCAGGAGTGGAAGCTATAAATCGCTCAGGTAGATTAATTATATGAATATTTTCTTTGTTCAACGGTTCATCTGGGTTTTTTGAAATTGCTTGTTTATTTCTTTCAGTTTGAATTTTGGACGGCAATATGTCGATGGAAGTAGAAAGGGAATTAAAAATAAAAGTCTTGAGAAATTCTGGCTTTGCTTTTTTCTGATAAGTAAAAGTCCTTTCGAAATTATATATAACTACCGTAGTATTTCTCTGAAACGTTTGAGCATTCATTTTAATGTATAACTCACCCTGATCAATATTCCCATTTGTTGAGGCAAAGGTTCTTAGTTTTTCAATGTTTATTATTAAAGGTTTTAAAGAATCCGAAGCAGATTGAGGATAAAATAAATTAGAAAGATATACTGGTAAACTATCTCTAGTTGTAACATATTGTTTTTCTGACTTGAATTTTATAGATCCTAAATTCTTTTTATTTACTCTCAGGTCATTAATTTTCAGCAAATAATATCCTTTTTCTTTTATTTTAATTGTATCAGTAATATTTGATAGAATATAGGATTTGTTTGTCAAACTGTCTGATTGAGCTTGGGCAAAGCTGAAAGAAAAGTAAAAGACAAAGAGAAAAGTGAAAAGCTTCATTTTATGATTGTTATTGTTATTTAACGATTTAAGTTAAACTGATTCAAAATTAATAATGTAACGGATACCAAAGGTTAAAAATTATAATTACCTAAAAGGTTTTTAATTTGCCGAATGTTAAAAAGACTATTGGCAAGGAATAAGAGATCCATTTTTATTCTTTTATATTTTGGGATCATGCCATCCATCATGGGCAGTATTGTTTCAGGAATTGTAATTCATAATGTAATTGAAATTAGAAATTTTGATTTGATTCTCTTAATTGGGTTTAACCTGGTTTCTTCAATTGTACTTGCAATAGGTTTTATACCTACCACTGTTTATTCATTATTGTTAGGATATATACTTGGTTGGACTGCATTGCCATTGGTTCTTCTTTCTTACACTATAGCTTGTGCTATTGGTTATATTCTATGCAATTGGTTAGACAACGGGAAAATGGTTGAGTTTTTTCAGGAAAAATATGACATCATTTCCTTTAAGCAAAAGTTAGAAAATACTGGTTTTTGGATTGCAGCACTATGCAGATTATCACCAGCCTTGCCATTTGCAGTGTTAAATGCCGTATTTGCTATTGTTAGATTCCCGTTTGGTAAATATATGTTTGGGAGTATGGTTGGGATGATTCCCAGGACAGTCTTTGCAGTTTTTGTGGGGAGAAGCTTTATAAATATAACTTCAATAGACGACTTAAAATCGGATTATACTTTGTGGATAGCCATATCTCTTGCAATAGTTAGTTTTATCGGAATTGGATGGATAGTGAAAAGGATATTTGGTTGATATCTTCTTTTTTTATCTTATTAATAATTGCCTAATTTTATAATATTTCTGATAATTAAATTTCAATTTTTTACATGAAAAAATTAATAATAAGTTTTTGTGTGCTTGCCTTATTTTCATTTCAGGGCAGTTCTCCCATCATCAAAGTATACGAAAAAGAGGAAAAATTAGAAAAACTTCAGCGGAAAGGCTTTGCTGTTCTTATTTTACTTGAAGAATCCTTTGTTGATAAGGCCTGGTCTAAAAAGATTAAGGAATTTGGAAAGGTTGAATCAAGACAAAATGAGTATATAATTTCTGAAGCCGTAGTGCCTAATGTTTCTGGCCAGCCAGTCAGGATTTATTCTAAAGTTACTGAGAAGTCAAAGCAAGGAGTTGAAGTTTGGTTGGCAATAGATTTGGGGACAGAATTCATTACCAAAAAACATGCTAAGGCAGAACAGCTCGAACAAATATTGCACCAGTTTGCTGTTGAAGTCTATCGAGCAGATTACGAATTGCAAGTAGAAGAAGCTGAAAAAGTCCTTGCTAAAAGCACAAAAGAATATGAAAGAACTGTTGCTACGGAATTAAAAGTCCGAAATAGAATCCAGAAAAATAAGGACGAAAAGAAAGAACTATTAGAAAAATTGAAGGAAACCAAAATGGATTCAATTCAGTTAGTTAAAGACCTTGAAATGAACAAATTGGAGCAAAAACAGGATTCATTGGAAACTATCAAAATGAAAAAGGCTGTAGAATCTGTAAAGGCCAAAATGGCCAAAATACAATAGATGTTGTGGGATTGGGTGTTAATTTTTTCTCTGTTGTTTGCAGGATTATTGTTTATAATTGTTGAGATTCTTTTTATTCCTGGAACCACAATTGTTGGATTATTTGGTCTTGCCTTTGCCATAACTGCAATATTTTCAGCTTATAACATTTTTGGACCTACTAAAGGCCATTTTGTTTTAGTAGGAACCATATCTGTTTTTATTCTTGCCATTTATTTCTCATTCCGGTCAGAGATGTGGACACAATTTGCAAATAAGACAGTCAACTCCTCAAAAGTGAATGAAGGGTTGATTATAGAAATCAAAATTGGAATGGAGGGAATCTCTGTTTCGGATTTAAAACCAGTAGGAAGGGCCGAATTTGAACTTGGAATTTTTGAAGTTACTTCTGTGCGCAATTGGATAAATACTACTACATTGATCAGGATTGTTAAAATTGACCACAATAAAATTTTTGTTGAACCACTTAATGTTTAGTTTATGAATATGGTATTTATTTTGTTTGCAGTATTTTTTGGATTTGTTGCGCTTTGGCTATTTTTCTATTTCGTTCCTATTGGGTTATGGGTAACAGCCTTATTCTCAGGAGTTAAAATAGGATTATTTAACCTGGTATTCATGCGGATACGTAAAGTACCGCCACGTTTGATAGTAGAAAGCATGATTACTTCAACAAAAGCAGGCTTGAATCTAACAGTTGAAGAGCTGGAAACGCATTTTTTAGCAGGAGGAAATGTGGGGAACGTAATAAAGGCCTTAATTTCAGCTGATAAAGCAAATATTCCATTAACATTCAAGCAGGCTACAGCAATTGACCTTGCTGGAAGAGATGTGTTCGAAGCTGTACAGACTTCTGTAAATCCTCAGGTGATAAATACTCCCAATGTAGCAGCCGTTGCCCAGGATGGAATACAATTGATTGCAAAGGCGAGAGTCACGTTACGTGCCAACATAGCACAGCTGGTTGGTGGAGCTGGTGAGGAGACGATTCTGGCAAGGGTAGGAGAGGGTATTGTCACATCTATCGGTTCATCCAAATCTCATAGGGAAGTATTGGCTAATCCCGACAATATATCAAAATTGGTTTTGGCTAAAGGACTCGACGCTGGTACTAAATTTGAAATCCTTTCGATAGATATTGCAGATGTTGATGTTGGAATGAATATTGGGGCAAAGTTGCAGATAGACCAGGCAAATGCTGATTTAAAAGTTGCTGAAGCCAAAGCAGAAGAAAGAAGAGCCATGGCGGTTGCCTTGGAACAAGAGATGAGAGCAAAAGCACAAGAAGCAAGGGCAAAAGTTATTGAGGCAGAAGCAGAAGTGCCGTTAGCAATGGCTGAAGCTTTTAGAAAAGGAAATTTGGGAATTATGGATTATTACAAAATGAAAAATATGCAAGCTGATACCAGTATGAGAGAAAGTATTGCAGGTGGAAATGAACCTCCAGTAATGTAGCCTGTGATACCTCTATTTATAAAGTGATGTTTAAAAGCATCACTTTTTTTGTTTTAAGCATGTTCAGAATCAGAAACCTTTAGAAGTATCTTTACTTTATGTTTGAAAAGATTTTAAGGAACTTTCAAAAGAAGCTGGTTAATTTATCTGGAACCAACAGAGCATTGTTGTTGCTAAGGTTAAGTAAAGAAAATGACTTTGATCTTAACGAACTTGACTATTTACTGAACAAGCCATCTTTTCAGGTAATTTCTGATCTTATTACTGGGAAACCAAAAATTGCTATAACCAATTTTTTAGATAGCAGAAATGAAAAGGTAAATGTTGCCGGTAAACAGGTCCAACGAATTAACAGGAAGGATAAATTTTTATTTGAAGAAGCTGGTTCAAAGGATTTGCACATTGGCTGGCCATTTGTTCAGGGTAAATTTTCTGATGGAACTACAGTAAGATGTCCGTTATTGTTTTTTCCTGTAAGCTTGATCCTGGATAAAAATATGTGGTATCTTGTTCAGGATGAAGGTGAGCCATTATTTTTTAACAAAAGTTTTATTTTGGCCTGGAAGCATTTTAATAAGACTTCTCTTCCGGAAGATTTTGAGAATTTCTCCTTTGATTCGTTTTCAAAAGATGCCAGAGAGTTCAGGACCCAATTATATGAACTATTAAAAACATCAGGATTAGAGATTAATTTTAATTCGGATCTTTTTGTAGATAAACTTCAGGCATTCCAAAATTTTAAGTCGGGTGAATTTTCTGATGTACAGGAGGATGGAAGATTAATGCTTCAGAACGAGGCAGTTTTAGGTATATTTCCTCAAGCCAGCTCATATCTTTTGCCTGATTATGATTTGTTATTGTCAAATCAAAAATATGATCAGTTTGAAGATTTTTTCAACAAGAACATAAATCTGAATTCCAATAATTTTTTAAAAGAAGTCGATATTTTAACACCACTTTTAATTGATGCACCGCAGGAAGAGGCGATTAAAATGGTTAAATCTGGAAAATCGATTGTTGTGCAGGGGCCTCCGGGAACAGGAAAATCGCAACTTATTTCTAACCTTGTTTCCGATTTTATAAGTAAAGGGAAAAGAGTATTAGTAGTTTGTCAGAAGCGGGCTGCATTGGATGTAGTTTATGGTAGATTGGCAACATTGAATGTTGGTTCATTCATCGCTCTTGTACATGACTTTAAATCTGACAGGAGCCGGCTTTATGGTCAAATAAACTCTCAAATAGATTTGGTTGAAGAGTTTAAGGCAGAAAATTCTAATTTGAATACAGTATTTCTTGAAAGAGATTTTTTAGAATCATGCAAAAAAATTGACCAGATAACTGTCGAATTACAAGAATTTAAAGATGCCCTTTTTGATGATAAAGAATGCGGATTCAGTGTTAAAGAATTATACCTGAATAGTAATAGGAAAGTAGGTTCTATTCAGGGTATAGATCAACATTATAAACATTTTACCAGGGAGAATTTAATAGCCTTTTTAGAAAAGCTCCAATATCTTCTTCCATATGCAATTAAATTCGATTTGCCTGGATACATATTTGAAAATAGAAAGAGTTTTAAATCACTTAAGATTTCAGATAAGACACAAATTGAATCGACCATAAAGGAGATAGATACTTTTAATAATTCCTTTTTTGAAATAAAAAAAGTATTCAAAATTGAAACCAAAGATTATTTAAAGGCAGCAAAGGCCGTTTCAGCTCTAAAAAACATTTTAGAAGCTTCCAAAAATCAGATATTTTATGACCATTTTCAAAAATACACTTCAGAAAAATTCAGCATTAAAAAATTAGGTTTATTAAAAAAGATACTTGAAGAACATAGAATTGATCTTGGGACCTTTGGTGATAAAGCAATGGCAAAGGTTTCAGATAGAACGACCATTGAAACCGCTGTTCTAATTACCAATTCAGCTTTAAATAGCTATAACAATTTTATTACAAAAATTTTATGGAATTTAACTTCAAAAGACAAAAGTGTTCTGGGGGATTTATTAAAAAATAATCAACTGAAACAAGATAAAGTTGGAATCAAAGAGCTTTTAGTCAGACTTAAAAATCTCCAAACTTTTAAGGATTATGTGGTTCAATTAAAATCATCTCCTGATTACAATTTCTCTGACATAGATGCATTTCAGGATATTTATGAAAGAATAGAGTTAATCAATAAATCAATTACTCTTTCTGAAGAATATATTGACAACAGGAATAACCTACCAGAGCATCTTAATCCAAAAAATGAGATATTAAAGAGCTTTCGAACCAAGCTTAAGTTGTTTGTTGAATCGATTCAAAAAGTTGAAAGTGCTTATCTTTTATTTGGAACATATTTTACTAACGCACAATTAGATAGCTTTTTTGAAGAGCTAACACTTACTGAACATATCAAAACTATAAACCAGGATTTTGATTCTCTGTTAGAATTTGACAAAGAAAAGGAGAATTTGAATTTTGAAGAAATACAATCTTTAAAATACATACTTTCTAATTATCAATCCAATAAAATAACAATTGATCTACTCATATCCCAATTTGAAAATAGTATAAAGATTTGCTGGATAAACCAAATAGAAGGAAAATTTCCAATTTTAAGCTCAGTATCAACTTCGAAAATGGAGAAGCTGGAGCAACAATTAATTGCTTCTGTAGAAAATAAAAGAAAGCTTAGTGGGCTGATAATACTTTTGAAATTAAGGGAACAAGTTTATAAAAATGAAGAGTTTAACAGACTGGGAAACAGCACTACGTTTCGTGATCTGAAACATCAGGTTTCGAAAAAGAAGAAAATCTGGCCTTTAAGAAAAACTATAGAAAGCTTTAGCAACGAACTATTTTATTTAATGCCATGCTGGCTAGCTTCGCCTGAAACTGTCTCGGCAATTTTTCCATTAGAAGAGATATTTGATATAGTAATTTTTGATGAAGCTTCTCAATGCTATGCTGAAAAGGGATTGCCAGCTATAGCCCGTGCAAAACAATTTGTAGTAACCGGTGATAGCAAACAATTGCCCCCAAGTGATCTATATTCAGCCAGGTTTGAAGAGGAGAATGATGTTCCAGAAACTGAAATGAATTCTCTATTGGACCTTGCCAGCAGATATTTACCTCAGGTGATGCTAACAGAACATTACAGAAGCCAATCTTTAGATCTGGTACATTTTTCAAATCAACATTTTTACAAGGGTAAATTAAAATTGCTACCTGATTTTAATACTTACGAAAAATCCTTTAAAGGTATTGAATTCATCAAAGTTGATGGTTTTTTTGAAAATCGTCAAAACGTTGCAGAGGCAGAAGAGATTGTAAAGTTGTGTTTCAAACTAATGGAAACTTCTGAAAACAAAGAAATTGGGATTATTACTTTTAATATAAATCAGCAAAACCTCATTCAGGATATGTTAGAGCAGAGGTTGATTTTGGAAAACAAATTGTTGCCCAAAGGCCTTATTATTAAAAACATAGAAAACATTCAGGGCGATGAAAAAGATATTATAATTTTCTCAATTGGTTATGCGCCAGATAGTTCTGGAAAAATGAACCATCAATTTGGAAGTCTTAATCTGGTAGGAGGCGAAAACAGATTGAATGTGGCTATTACCAGGGCAAAAGAGAAAGTGATAGTAGTATCAAGTATTCATCCTCAACAATTAAATGTGGAAAATGCCCTTCACGATGGCCCTAAACTATTAAAGAAATACCTTGAGTATGCGTTAAATGTTTCAGAAGGAAAGTTTGAGGCTTTAAACACTTTAAACTCTGGATTTAGCCCAAATTGGTACTTAAAAGAAAAATTGAAAATTAAAGAGAGTTATAAAGAAGATTTGCCTTTTGCAGATCTCTCAGAAATGGAAACAGATGGATCATTTAAGCAGTTAATTTTAACTGATGATGATAAATTCTTTAATAGTTTGAATATAAAGGAGACATTTTGCTATCTACCTACAACACTCAGAAGTAAAAGCTGGAATTTCAAAAGACATTTCAGCAGGAATTACAATTCTTAAATTAGGTTTGAAACCTTAGTTTCTGTTTCTCTCATATACCTGTACTTAGGTAAACAGTCTGGATGGTTATTTCTTATATATTCAATTAATTTTTCCCTGATCAAACATCTCAAATCAAAAGCAGCCCCTGAATTATCGGCACTGATTAAAATTCTTACTTCTATTGAGGAATTGGAACAATCAGTTAATTGAACAGCTGAAACCCGTTTGTCCCATAAACTGCTTCCTTCATTTTCCAGTATTCTTTTCAATTCAATCCTGATATTATCTATTGGAAGGCTATGATCTGCATAAAGGGTCACAGTGTCAAGCATTTGAGCAGAAGTGCGGGTTAAATTTTGGAATGGTTTTTCTATAAAATAAGAAATAGGAATAATCATACGTTTCTCGTTCCAAATTTTGATAACTACATAGGTGAGGCTTATTTCTTCAATTTTCCCAAACTGGTCTTCAACAATGACTGCATCGTCTAGCCTAATGGGTTGAGTGAGAGCAATTTGAATCCCTGCTAATAAATTTGAGATAGACTTTTGAGCCGCTAATCCAATTATAATACCTGCTAATCCTGCAGAGGCTAAAATGCTTGTCCCTAGCTCCCGGACTTTTGTGAAGCTCATCATAGCAATGGCAAATGAGATCAGGATTAAAAGTACACTTCCAGTTTTGTACAAAAAGTCAATTTGTGTTCTTGCTTTTCTTTCCTGAAGATTATGAACCTGATCGATATCAAACTTATGGTATAATAATAATTTAAGAAAACTCATTGATTTTATCAAAAAATGAGTCACTGCATATATCAGAACCAGGTGAAGGACTTTATCTACAATAATGTCCGGTTTTGATGGAAGCTTCAAAATGCCAATTCCGGCATTTGCAGCAATTGTAGCAAATAGAATTGTGAATACTGACCGGTACCGGGGAATAAATGTTTCTGCTGAATATACATTTGCTCTGATTAATACATGTTTTAATGCATATGTAATTATACGAGCAAGAATAATTCCTGCGGAAATGAGTCCAAAGAAAAATAAGTAGTTATAAACCGAATTTTGAAAAGAAAATGGCAATTGCACTAAATCCTCCATGAAAAATGATTTTAATCCTATTTACATAAAAAAAATGATAACGTTTGCTTTCATAAATTTTTAGTTCCTAGCACATTAGAAAATTGATATTAAAAACTAAAAATAAGTCTCTCACTTCTCTTTCTAACATGGTTGATTTTGTGTTACCTTTGGGGCTCATGAAATGAAAACCGTGTAATTAATACAGAATTATACCACATTTCGTACAAAGACAACAATGGATTACATTTATCAGATCAACGTTTCAAAAGGTATAATACCTAAACAACCAATTAAAGAAGCATTTGTAAGGCTGGAAGGAATTTTAGGAGATAGGCATGAACCCGGCATTAGTGGAGGTCCTGACAAAGCCCTGTGTTTGTTTTCGCTGGAAGAAATAACAAAGTTAAAAGCAGAAGGTCATCCTATTGCCCCGGGATCTACAGGTGAAAACCTTACAATTTCTTTTGAGGATTATAGCTTGTTGGTTCCTGGTGTGACACTGAAAATAGGATCGGAAGTAACCATTAAAATATCATCTTTTTATGAGCCTGCCAAAAATGTAAGTGGTTCATTTATAGAGGGGAAGTTTTCAAGAATTTCGCAGAAATTATTTCCGGGTTGTTCACGCTTGTATGCGAGAGTTTTGAATGTCGGTAAAATTAAGGTAGGAGATACTATAGAAATCATTCCTTCTTAAGCTTTAAAGTTATCCTATAAGCTCCTTTGCACTTTGCAAGGCTGACTCACTCGGCACTTTACCTCCGATCATTTTAGCTATTTCTTTTATACGCTCATCCTGAGTGAGTTTTCTGATATTGCTTACAGTTCTTGTCTCTGACTCATCTTTATAAACAAAGAAATGTGAGCTTCCTTTGGAAGCCATTTGCGGAAGATGAGTGATGGTAAAAACCTGGTGACGATTGGACATCTCCTCTATTAGCTCCGCCATATTATGTGCAACTTCCCCTGACACACCAGTATCTATTTCGTCAAATATCAAAGTTGGCATCTCTGTTTTACCAGCAAGCAGATATTTTATAACCAGCATTAAGCGGGAAAATTCACCGCCAGATGCAACATCAGAAATTGGTTTTGGTGCGAGTCCTTTGTTAGCGCTGAAATAGAATGTCGCTTTTTCTAATCCATCAGTAGTAAGAGAGGTTTCCGAAAGCCTGATTTGAAATGTAGCATTCGGCATCCCAAGCAATGACAGTTTTTCCAATGCTAATTTTTCAAATTTATCTAAAACATTTTTACGCGAAACAGACAATTCTTCACCTGACTTTTGAGTAGCATTTCTGTATGCTAACATTTCTTTTTCTGCTTCACTTAAAACAAAATCAGTATTTTCAATCAGACTTAATTTCTTTCCAAATTCATTTCTTAAAATTTCAAATTCATCAAATGAAGCTACACTGTGTTTTCTTTGAAGTTTATAAATATGATTTAACCGATCCTGAACTATTTGTAATCTGCCCGGATCAATTTCCGTTTCTTCTGCCAATATTTCTATTTCTTTCGATAAGTCTTTTAAATCAATTTTTATACTTGCTAGCTTTTCTTTTATAGTTTTATATTCTAATGAAAATTGAGAAAGTTGATCAAATATTGAATACAATCTATTGAATCCTGCTACTAATGCAAATTCTTCACCGGAAAGAAGAGAATGTGATAGAGCTAGTTTTTCTTTAATCTCGCTAGTATTTTCAAGTATTTTTTGTTCATCCTCAAGTTTTTCCAATTCACCTGATTGAAGATTCAGGTCTTCCAGTTCTTTGTAAATAAAACTTACATAATCAAGTTCCTGAGCAGATGATTTGGCAGTTTGGACTAATTGTAAATATTGTTTTTCTGATGATTTATACTTAGAATATTGTAATTGATACTTTTGTTTGAAAACAGAATTCTGTGCAAAACTATCCAGTTGCTGTATTTGATAATTTTGCTTTTTTAATAGGATAGTTTCGTGTTGTGAATGGATGTCCATTATTTCTCCTACAATTTCATCCAATACATCTAAATTTACCGGAGTATCATTTACAAAAGATCTTGATTTTCCGGCAACACTTATTTCCCTTCTTACAATACATGGATTTTCATAATCCAGATCGTTCTTAATAAACAATTCTTTTATTTGATCTCCTTTTAGTAAAAATTGACCTTCGATAACACATTTTTCTTCAGGATTATATAATGTTTTAGAGTCAGCTCGTGCGCCCATTAACAAGCCAACAGCTCCTAATAGAATTGATTTTCCTGCGCCCGTTTCTCCCGTAATGACATTCATTCCTGAATCAGGTTCTATCGAAAGTTCCTTTATCAGAATATAATTTTGAATCAAAAGCTTTTGTAACATATTGGTCAGGAATTGCTTACGATGTCATAAATAACTTCTTTAATATCTTTCACTTTTATATGAAAGGAAGTATTGAGCATGTTTTTGCAATAAAAGTTATTTAGATCAGATTTTAAGAAATAACATGGAAATACTCTTCCGTCAATGAGAACTATGCTTATTGGTTTTTTTATCAAAAAATCCATTTTTGATAATTCTTCTTTTGAGCGAAGCCTAAAAATGCGTTTTCCCAATTAATGTATGTTTATGCAAACTTACCAAATTGAGGGTCAATGATAATGGTTTTCAAATGTCTTTTCTTGTAAATGTAAAACATAAAAACAACCATAAATTGAAACCCGATGGCCATACTAATTGCACCTGCTACTGAACCTTGGGTTGTGTAAGCTAAAAAGTACCCAATTAAAGTAGCTGAGAATCCAAAACCTACTGATAGAAACAGCATTGTTTTTAGTTTTGAGGAAAGAAGAAAAGCTGCAGCAGCTGGACCTGCCAGGAAAGCAATAACCAATATTGCTCCTACTGCTTCAAAAGCTGTAATTGTAACCACGGTTACCATTCCCATGAGAGAATAATGCCAAATTACTGCTGAAATACCTGCTACGGTAGCAAAAGATGGGTCAAATGTGTTGATTTTGAGTTCTTTATAAAAAATGTATATAAACGCTATTACCAGGACAGACACCACTCCCATGTTCCAAATTATTCGTGGGCCTAAATTAATTCCTCTATCAGTTATCCAGACATCAAGAGGAACGTAAGCAATTTCACCATACAAAACACAATCCTGATCCAGATCAACCTGACCTGCAAAAAGGGATATCAAAATTATACCTATGGCAAAAAATGCAGTGAAGGTTACACCTATTGAAGCATCTGTCTGAAGGCCACCTTTTTTGTGGAGGTATTCAATAATAAAAGTGCTAAGTAATCCCATTCCGCAAGCCCCGAGAAGCATTATACCTGAACTTCTTTCTCCCGAAAGAAAAAAGGCTATTACAATTCCCGGCAGTACTGCATGCGAAATTGCATCTCCCATCATCACCATTTTCCTCAATACTAAAAAGCATCCGAGCAATGCACATGGCAGCGCAACAAGAAAACCAGCAATGATAATTTGAAGATCGAACACCTTTTAGTTAAGAGTTAAAAGTCAATAGTTAAATATATAAATTTTGCACCTTAAAGCATTCATATTCATCATTCATAACTCATAATTTCTTCCTAAGTCGCGCTACTGGAATTCCTAACTGTTCCCTGTA
This sequence comes from Cytophagales bacterium, assembly GCA_014376535.1. GTDB lineage: Bacteria > Bacteroidota > Bacteroidia > Cytophagales > UBA9547 > UBA9547. The sequence continues at coordinate 22,020 of JACMRH010000312.1, forward strand.
TTTTGCAATTGTTCTACGAGCAATGTTATAACCTTTTTCATTTAAAATTTCTTCTAGCTTTTCATCTGGCAACGGTTTTGATTTCTCTTCTTCTTCAATCAAATCCCTGATTACACTTTTTACTTCTCTTGAACTGGCATCTTCGCCACTGTCTGTACTTATTCCTTCAGAGAAAAAGAATTTGAGTGGTAATACTCCGAAATCGGTTTGTACTGTTTTGTTGCTGGCTATTCTTGAAACTGTTGAAATATCAAGCGAAACAGCGGCCGCGACGTCTTTCAATACCATGGGTTTTAATTTTGCTTCATCCCCTTCTAGAAAATACTCATACTGAAAGTTCAAAATGGCGTTCATTGTTCTTAGCAATGTTTGTTGTCTTTGCTGGATGGCATCAATAAACCATCTGGCAGCATCTAATTTTTGTTTAACAAACGAAACGGCTTCTTTTAATTTCTTGTCCTTTTTAGTGCTTTTGTCATATGTGTCAAACATTTCCCTATATGCGTGACTAACTCTTAACTCTGGTGCATTTTTGGAATTCAGGTATACACCAAGCTTTATTCCGTCATTTACAAGGATAAAATCTGGGATCATATATTGTGACTTTACCTCTCCAGAACTATTGTCACCGGGTTTTGGGTTTAGGCTTGTAATTAGGTTAATAGCTTTTTTTAATTGATCGTCATCAATGCCTAATTTCTGCTTTATTTTATCATAATGTTTTTTGCTGAATTCATCAAAATAGTCTTTAATGATAGTGATGGCCTGGAATACTTCAGGATCGCGTTCGTCTTTTCTTTTTAACTGTAACAACAGACATTCAGGAAGATCCCTTGCTGCAATGCCTGGAGGATCAAATTCCTGCACTTTAAAAAGAAGTTCTTCTATTTCCTCTTCGTCTGTTTCTATGTTTTGAGTAAAAGCAAGATCATTTGCCAATGAATACAAGTCCCGGCGGATGTATCCATCACTTTCAATACTTCCGATAAGGTGCCGAGCAATAGACTCTTTGTGGTCATTTAGGTTTAGAAACTCTACCTGGGTCAGTAATGATTCATAAAGACTTCCTGTGGATGCAAGAGGCATGTCTCTTTCTTCCTGCTCATAAAAATCTCCCTGCATTTTATAGCCAGAGTAATCATCATCTGACATGTAATCATCTAATCCTAAATCTTCCTCTTTGTCTTTGGAATAATCTTCGTTGTCATCAGCAATTTCGTCATCAGATTCGTCCGAATTATCTTCTGAATCTTTTTCAGGAATGTCATCACCTTCTTCCAAAGCAGGGTTTGACTCTAGTTCCTCTTCAACACGAGCATCCAGTTCAGCAGTAGGTATTTGCAGTAGTTTTATGTACTGAATTTGCTGCGGAGTAAGTTTTTGTTGCTGTGATAAATGAAGACCTTGTTTTTGCATAAGACCAACAGACCAGAAAAGAATTTCCTGATTGTCAAATTTAATAAAGTATATACTATATTGTCACCTATAAAGTATTTGTCAGTACAAATCTTCAAGGCTTCTTCCCAGGTATCTGCTAACCGCAAATACTGAACTTAAAAGACAAATTATACCACCTCCAAGAATCAAAGCACCAATTAACATAAGTAATTTATCAGGTGCTAAAAATCCTTTTATTTCAGGCAGATATTGAATTCCATAGTTTAGTGAAAGACTCATTATAATAGCTGCTAAAAGTCCTCCTAACAGACCCAACCAAAATGACCTGAATAGATATGGCTTTTGTATAAACCACGCCCTGGCTCCAACCAGTTGCATGCTCCTGATCAGAAATCTTTGGGAATACATTGCCAGTTTGATTGTATTGTTAATTAACAGGAAAATAACCAATACCATGATGGATGAAAAGATAACTGCAGCCAAGGAAAGTTTTTGAATATTATCATGTATGGATTCTGCAAGACTCTCAGTATAAACAACCTCAAATATTCCATCCTGACTGCTTAGGTCATCTTTTATAACTTTTAATTGGGAAGATCTGGAATACCTTGGATCAATTTTAACTATAAATGCATCTCTCAGGGGATTTTCTCCCATAAAGTCAGCAAAATTCTCTCCTGTTTCTTCTATAAACTTTTTTGATGAGGCAGCCTTCGAAATATATTGTACCTGTGTAATGCCTGCTTTTTTTAGAACGTAAGGCCGGTTTTCAATTCTTTTTTGAATTTTAACTATTGAGTCTTCTGCTACTTCCTTTTGAAGATAAACCTGGACGTTAATATTTTCTTTGATTGTTAATTGTAATTCATTTCCTATAATTAAAATGGCACCCCAAAAGCCAATAATGGTGAGGGAAAAAATCAGGCTAAACAATACCAGCAGATATGGATAACTGCCTAGTTTTTTCTTTCGGTACTTAGTAGAAGGAGCCAATTTAATAAGATAAGTCCTGTAAAATTACACCAAAATAGCTTCATTTTCGAAAAAAAATGAGCCTAAGGTTAAACCAAAGGCTCATTAAAATATAGAATACTTATAGAAGTAGAATTACAATTTATTTCAATTGAATTTCCTCAAGTTCTTTCAATGTTTCTTTGCTTTTTACTAATTCAAGTTTAGAAATTTCTGTTTTATCAGGCTGCAATTCGTAATAATTGCTTTCGAACTTTAAATAAAGTTTTTGACCTTTACTATTGTTAAGTTCAAGGATATCATATGTTTTAGTATCGAAATCGCCGTATAAAAACAATTTATTGTCGAAGTACTGGTAGTGGAATTTGTGTTTTTTACTTTTAACAACTTCAACACCTGCTACAGTGGTATTGATATGTTTAGTTTTAGTCAGGGTATGGTCAGGTGTTTCCACTTCTCTGCCAATGTGATCGTTCCCTGCAGATTCAGGAGTATGCACATCAGGTAGGTTTGGAAGAATCTCTTTCCCAGAATCTTTTTCAGTGACCGAGGTTGTTTTCTTCTTTTCTGTTGTTTGAATTTCTAATTGTTCAATTTCTTTTGGAGAATTAGCAGGTAAACTGTTTTTGTCTTCTGCATCAATTTCTTCTGCCTCAGATTTTTCAAATGCAACACCTTTACCTAAATTTTCCAGTTTGTCAGATGTTGCTGTTTTTATTTCAGCCTTGTCATTTTTTATCAGGTTCTTTGGGAAATAATTTATTGTAATAAAGATAGTAGCAGCAATACCCGCAAGAGCTGCATATTTCCAATATACTGGTTTTGCTGCTGGTATTTGTATATTGTTAAGTCTCGTTTTAAGTTCTGATTTTCTACTTGCCTGAATATTGGCAACCAGAGATTGTTGAAACAAAAATTCAGATTTAAGTGTTGGGTCTGCTTCTAAGCCCACCTCAAAGGCATTTGCTTCATCTTTCGATAAATTGCCCTTGAGGTATGCGTCTATTTTGTCGTTATATTCTTCTGTGCTAAACATTTATCTTTTTAGTCTAGGAAATCTTGGGTGGAGAACCGTGTTTTTATTAGTTTGTCGAGTTCTTTTTTGCATTTATATTTTTTTGTTTTGGCTGTATCTGCATTTGCAAATCCCATTTTATCAGCGATGTCATCCATTGAAAGATCATCATAATAGAAATAAAACAGGATCTTTTTGCATGTTTCGCCAAGATCGTTTAAGCACATATTGAGCAATTTTGCTCTTTCTTCAACATCCTGGGTGTCTGTTACAATCCCATCCTTTTCTTCATTGCGAAGCCTGGATTTTCTGTCCAGCTCTTTCCGCCAAAGGTTTTGACATATACTGTAAAGGAACGTACTGATTTTTGACGTCATTTCCAGTTTGCCAGATGCTGCCTTTTGCCAGAATGCCAATAATGCTTCCTGATAAATATCCTTGGCTTCTTCCTCTGAACCATTATTCTTAATGATCATATTGACCATCATTCTATAATTCTTTTTATAGAGAAAGTCCAATGCGGATTCATCGCCCTTTTTAATCTTATCGAGTATTTCCTGATCTGTCATCTGGAATACTCCATTTCGCTTTTATACATTGTATTAATACTAAGTAACCCTGACCAAAAAAAATACCACATTATAATAACAAATTGCTTATACGGGTAAATAGTATTTCTATTGAGCCAAATATTCAGTTGATACATTCACTTTAATTTCTTCAGCAATTTTTTCCCATACCAATTTAGGAATTTCTATTTTATGATCTTCAGTTTTAATAAGAAACTCACTTGAAGCATAGATCTTACCATCTTTTACTGTAATTGTTGCTGGAATAGTTCTTTTTTTTTCAATTCCATGCACTAGTAGTTTGCCAGTTACAGAAACTTTGTTTTCACCATTTTGTGCCCAATTGATAGGTTCATTAATTTTTCCTGAAAAAGAAGATTTAGGGTATTTGTCACTTTCCATATATTTTTCATTGAAGTGCTCCTCCATTAGAGAGTTTGAAAAATGAAAGGAAGTATTTAATATAACAAATGCAATTTGATTTGTTGATGGGTTTATCACTGAACTGACCTTGTCGGACAGCGCCTCTATATCTTCAACTGGAGTATGCGAAAAAAAACTTACTTTCGAAAAAGTTGCCCTTAGCGGTTTTTGAGCATAGATATCAGTGACAAGCATCACTTCCACAAGGCAACATAGAAAAATGTTTAATATTTTCATTTTAATAATTTCATTTCTTATTTTTCTTGCCAAAACCAAATGTTCTGGAAATATTAAATCCAAACCTGAATTGGTTTCTTCCCCAGTCTGTTGATGTAAAAGGAATATATTGTGTTTCGTTCATGGCAAAGGCATTCGTGAAAAATAATTGAAATACATGTCCACCTGTTTCCAGGTCAAAGCCCAAACTAAAGGTTGGAATGTATGCAGCTATATCTTTGTAATAATAATCATTCAAGGTTTGGGTATATTCGGATGTAACCGCTGCACTTTTTGTGAATTTGTAACTGCCCGAAGCAGTTATGGACACAATATCATTTGATTTGAAAGTTTCAGAAGCTAGGTTAAAATGTATAAAACTTGGTGATAATTGAAAACTGAATGAATTATTGAACCGTCTTCCAATTATAATTTCACCAAAATAAGATAACGTATTTATTGGATCTTCATATTGAGACCCTTTGGTATTTGTAAGTGCATTGGCCTTTCCTAAAATTACAACCGATAAGGGCATTGAATTGTCAGTAGTTTGTCTTAAAACTTTATATTTCACTGTACCTTCATATAGTTTCTGATATGAGTTTCTGCCAACTCCAATTGTTAATCTGTTGGAAAAACTGTAATCAAATGTAAGGTTCATGTTTGCTTTGTCTAGTCCCCAAAAAGTTTCTGTACCTCCTTCAACATCTCCAAATCTATGAGCCACACGAAATTCCAGAGTTTTTTTGCCTAACATTTCAACAGTATGGCCATTTATTAGCCGGGTTCCTTTGAATGCGGATGGGCTTAAAGTTTTTTCTTTGGGTTGTTCTTCTAATAAACTTGTAAGTAATGAATCTTCCTGAGCAATTAATTTAATACTTATAAAGGAATTAAATATAAATAAAAACAGGATTCGCATCGATTCAAAAATTGGCTGTGTAAAATAGCTTATTTAGCAAGAAAATTGCAATCCAACTACAGGTTTTCGTTTTTAATTGACTTCCTGGGATAAGGAATTTGGATATTACTTTCTTTAAAAGCTTTTAAAATGGCCCTTATAGCATCACTTTTGGCAAATTCATAATCTTTACTTTCAAAAAATTTTATCCAGAAATTAATTGATAAATCTATAGAATAAGCATTTACACCTGTGTAGAAAACATCAATTTCCTTGTTTTTTTCAACAAAAGCGAGGTTCGCCAAAGTAGATTCTGCAATTTCTATAGCTTGTTCCAAATTTGAATCAAAATCAATTACCAACTTTATTTCTATTTCCCTGTGACCGGATTTACTGAAATTTGTAATGTTTTTCTCCCAAATCTCTTTATTTGGAACTGTAATGTATTGACCTTCATCAGTTAAAAGTATTGTATTTGGAATATTGATCTTTGTGACCCGTCCAAAAATATGATCGCTGCATTGGATATAGTCACCAACCCGAAAAGGATTGCGAAAATTTATGATAATCCCAGAAATAACATTGGCAGCTATATTTTGGAAAGCTAATGAGATAGCTAATCCAATTAATCCGGCACCGGCAAGGATGGATGTGACTGCTTTATCTAAACCTAAGACTTCTAATGCACTGAATGCTCCTGTCAGATAAATGAGGATGCTGATAAAAGTTTTGATGATTGCTTTTACATTTTCAGCAGTACGGATGTTTGCAAGCAGTTTGTCAATGACTTTTTTTGAAAATCTTGCCAGTGCAATAAAGAGTAAAAAAACTATGGTCGCTAATACAAGATTTGGCAGGATTAAAACTGTAGCATCAAACCAGGTTTGAAGCTTTTCTAAAAGTAATCTTAAGGTTTTGTTGATGTCTATCAGCATTCAATCTTATAGAAAAAGTTGTTTGTATATTTTGTCAAGTCCGGACATTAAATTTTCTGGTTCAAAATAGAGTGCTCTGTTCTTTCCTTTCTCAATTAATTCTTTTGACAATGATTCGTTGTCTAATACAAGGTCAATTTTCTCTGCTAAATCCTTAGGATTTAAAGGATTAATATAAAGTACTGCATCTGCACCTACTTCATGAAAACATCCTCCCTCGGAAGTTATAACAGGTATTCCACTTGTCATAGCCTCAAGCACGGGTATTCCAAAACCTTCAAAAAGTGATGGATACAAACTCAATGCTGATCCTTGATATAAAACCGGAAAATCTGAAAATGTTGATTTGTAAATGAAGTTAACTTTTTCTTTAAGCTTATGATCGGCAACAAATTGCTCGAGCTGATTACAATAAGATGTTCGGTTACCAATTAAAACCAGGTTAAATGACTCTTTGAACTTACAATCTTTATAAGCTTTTAGTGTTAGTAATGCATTTTTCCTCTCTTCTAAAGTTCCAACCTGTAATATATATGGTTTGCTGATTCCGTATTTTGCCTTGATTTTTACAATATCTTGTTCAGTATGTTGTACTCGAAATTGTGGATGACAAGATTGATAATGTACTTTAATTTTATGTTCGGGGATATTTAAAAATTCTATTAGGTCTTGTTTGGTTTGCTGACTAATAGCAATTATCAAATGCGCCTTTTTACAGGCTTTCAAAGTTTTTAATTTATAAATCTGTCTGTCAATAAAAGGATAAAATTCAGGATATCGAAGAAATAAAAGGTCGTGTACACTTACAACAAGTTTTGTTCGACTGTTATGGTTGAAAATGGGAAGTTCGTTTGAAAGACCATGAAAAATATCTAAGCTGCCATTGTTAAAACCTACTACCCGTTTTGCTCTACCTATTAATCCATTACCCAGATCAAAAAGGCTTATAGTTTTGTTTTGTAAAGTAGTTTTTAACTCAGAATGATAGTTAATGCCGGGACTAAAAAGCGTCAGCTGATGTTCGGGGTGAAATGTGGCCATACCAGAAATAACGGATCGGGAATAATTTCCCAAACCAGTATTATTCCAAAATGCTCTTTTAGCATCATAACCTATTTTCATAGAACTTTAAGTATGCTAATCGCTTGTTGCGCATTAGACCAACACAAAGGTAAACTTTCAACTTTTATAGGTGTAAAAATCTAAGAGTTTTAATAGAAAAGTTTAAAATTATTAGCTAAAAGCCATTACCTATGACCCATTACTCATTAATATGTTCCAATAGAAAGCATTACCAATGTGCAACCTTCCACAACTTCTATTTTATTTTCTTTTGCCTTGTCCATTAAGGCTTTATTTTCAGTTCCAGGGTTGAAAAGAATTCTTTTTGGTTTCAAGTTGATAATATAATCTATCCAGCCTGT
>JACMRH010000031.1 GCA_014376535.1 Cytophagales bacterium
ACCGGCAGGGGCAAGTCCACGGGCATCAAGTACGGTATACCAATTGTATAACTTCCCGTAAATATTGTTATTTGTTGCGCTGTTGTTGTAATAGCAGTAGCCACCCGTTTTCAGGCTATCGCATAAATTGTTTCCTGTCACATTTGGTATAACATCTCCATTTCTATACACTTGTTGCTCCAAGGCTTCGCTCATAAGCGGCACTTGAGGTATATTGATGGCATATAATTTTCCAAATTGACTTATAAAAAACTTTTGTCCGAGACCTTCAACTTTTGCATGAAACCGCAGATTGGAACTATCTGCAGTCAACCAATGCATGAGTGCCGATTGGCCTGTTCACTTGCGGGTGTGCATACCTTCTGTCAGCAGCATGTTGCCAAGACCCCGGCTTTGGTAGATGCTTTTTATTGCTGCCTTATTACTATCTGCATAGCCATCTTCAAAAGACAAAATGCCTACGAGCTTTATGGTATCCCCGTATTTTACTTTAAAAGAATCTATGTCATCCACCATTGAACTGTCTGCCAGTTTGGTGGGGGCAATAATGAATAGCACTTTACTACCTTGGTAACTACTTAAAGCCACCGGGCTACCATCTATGTTGTTGATGGTTTGTGTATAGATGGTTTGCGAAAAACCATGCACAGCAAAAAGCAGTGCAAAGGCAACCAACAATTTTTTCCTGATATTCATATATTCATGTTTAGTCTTAAAAATATGTTACTCCATTCTATTCTTTTCTGTTCGCTCAATTTTTACTATTCCTTCCTACACTACTTTGATAATTGTTGGTGAAGAACACCAACAACTGCGAAAATCTTTACTATACTTTCTTAAACCACTTTGGTAGTTGTTGGTCAACAACAACAAACAACGGCGAAAATTTTGCTCGCTTAAACTTAAACCAGCACAAATCGCACTTATTTTAGCGGACAATGCTTACTTAAGTTGGGAAAAAGTCTTCTCAAAGACCTCTTCAATCGCATCATGATTAAATAAATCAATTGCTTTCAAAATCACGATTTCTTGGTCGGTATCTAAATTTTGATAAGAATATATAATTTTTTTACTTGTTGAAAAATAAATCTTCTTCTTACTATTGCTGCAAATATTTTTCAATAATAAATAATCAATTTTCATATCTAAAACATCTCTCTTTTGACATCTTATGATGGATTCAAGATTTTTGTATAATCCAAAATAATGTTTCCATTCTTCCTTTTTAAACTCATCTTCAATAATATTTTTTTCATCTCTAAAAATATCCAATAGTTGCCAAAATTTCATACTAAATCTATTTTTAATTTGCAGGTGGCGAGGTGGGAGGTTTAAAGTCAGCTGCTTCCACTTTGTATCCAATTGCTTCCCAAGAAGACTTTGCCGCAGCCCATTGTTCCGTAGTCATAGAGGCTCCCCCGAATCTAGCTGATTTCGCATTTATAAAAACAGACTTTTCATCGGTAAACCAAACTTCGCCGCCTGCATATGCAGTGGAACTAATATTCGTGTGAGTAATGAACCCTCGACTTGTAGCGGCTTGTGTTTGTTCTAATGCCACATTTATCCCTCTATTATCAATTGTCCAAAGATATTTCGTAGCTGCTTCACCAGCACTTCCTTTTATAACATTTTTAAAAGTTGAAAATCTTCTTGATGCTAATCCACCGCTATAATCTATAAGTGTGGATTCTCCAAAACCAGGGGTAATAGCAGGATTTCTTAAAGATCCCAATGCATTAAATGCGCTTTTGCCAATTCCTAAATCTTTTAGGGCTCCAATACCTTTACCAACGGCATAAGCTGTAAATAAATCAGTACCAAGTTCAGCCAAATATTCTGATCTTGTGTAACTGTCGCCATTAATTAGATAATCCTAAATGTCTTGAGCTTTAGCGTCAATATTAGGGGATGGGGCAACTTTAACAGTAGATAAATCAAGTGCAGCCTCCTCTATTAAAGACCCCATATTTTTGATAGCTTGTATAGGATGCATCAATGAGTTCCAACCTTTCTTTAACGATTTTTTTATTCCTGATGCTGATCCATTAAATATTTTAGCTTGACTCTTATTCCACGAATCAGCCGTTGCAGCTGTATGTTCTGGTGTTAATCCAATAGACCATCCAAACATACTTTCTGCCCCATCTAAATCAACTGCCTGTATTGGAGTATTGCTTGCAAATTGATATGGAGTTAATTCTGGATATTTTTTTATAAGTGGGTCAACAGATAAAAATTTCCCTAATGCCGGGTTATAAATTCTAAAACCATAATCGTATGTCGTTGTTGAAGTAGTTTCTTTGTCTTGTTCCTTCCCATTAAACCCATAACGATAACCCGCACCATAAGACCTTCCGGGCTGCAACATACCAAACGGGTAGTAATCACGTTGGTTCACCACATCGGCCAGGTAGTAATCCACAGCATTGCCTGCGTTGATATGCTGTAGCTTTTTATCGCTAATTGTCGCCAGCACGTTACCAAGGTGGTTGCTCATTTCGTAGGTGCGGCTGCCTGTGTTGTACTCATCGTAGAGCGTGGCACCTTCTGCCGGGGCTGTGGTTGCTGTTGGCACCGGCAGTCCATAGCGCCACATACCAAGGCGGCTGGTGCCATACAGGTGGTG
>JACMRH010000313.1 GCA_014376535.1 Cytophagales bacterium
ATGCATTCTTCTTTAGGTTTAAATATCAAATTCCTAACCTATCTAACCTGGCTAATCTTCAGTCTTAATTTTACTGTTGAAAGTTTGGCTCAAAAGGCTAAAAAGAATTCTATTGATGTATCGTATGGCGATGAATACTTCAAGAATGGAGACTATTTTAAGGCAGAAGAGTACTATCAGAATGCGTACAAGAAGCAAACCAACAGTTCATATATAACTTACAGGATTGCTGAATGCAACAGGTTATTATTTAAATACGCCAGGGCAGAAGAATTTTACGGCAAAACTCTAAGCAATACTTCAAGTGTGTCCGATTATCCCTTAGCCAAATATTGGTTTGCCATGATGCGCAAAATGAACGGGGAGTACATGGAAGGAAAAACTTCTTTCGAAGAATTTATTTCTACTTTTCAACCTAAAACCAAAGAGGACCTTAATTATCTTGAACATGCCAGAGTCGAAAAAGAGGGCTGTGAATTTGCCATTTTAGAACTTGAAAAACCATTAAGAGATTACCAGTTTAAAATCCTTCCAGCCCCAGTTAACACAAAGTTTTCTGATTATTCTCCCGCAATTTACCATAACGACACTTCCATTGTAATTACTTCTGCCCGTGAAGAAACTGTGGGTGGAGATAAATACGATGCTACAGGAGAATCATTTAGTGACAACCTTCGCTTTGAAAAGAACAAAACCGGTGGCTGGGTTAAGAGTGGAAACACAGATGGCTTCAATGAATTGGTTAATACCAAATACAATGACGGCGCGGGTATCTTTACACATGATAAAAAGAAATTTTATTATACTCAATGCGATGATGACCAGGGTGCCTGTGCAATCTATGTTACTAAAATTGCCAATGGCAAATGGGTAAAACCTGTAAAATTAAATGCTAAAATAAATGACCCTGGCGGATGGAATGCCCAGCCAACTTTGAGTTTTAATGGAGATACAATGTACTTTGTTTCCAAAAGAAAAGGAGGTGCTGGCCAACATGATATCTGGTACAGTATTTCTTCCAAAGGAGAAGACTTGTGGGACACAGCAATAAACTTAACCACTATCAATACTCCTTCTATTGATATGGCACCCAATTATTTTCCAAATGAGAAGACGTTATTCTTTTCATCTACAGGCAGAAAAGGTTTTGGAGGATTGGATATTTACATGGCCAAAGGAGACAGTTTTAAAAACGTAACCAATATTGGTTTGCCTTTTAATTCAAATAAAGATGATTTTTATTTTGTTGTAGGCGATAGTCTAGGCTACCTGACCAGTAACCGCGATGGAGGAGCCGGAAGCGATGATATATATTCTTTTACTTTTAAAAGTAAAATGTCTCAGCTGGTAGCTATTAAGTCTGATACAGTTGATTCAACCTCTCAAAGTATTTCTGTGAAAGGGAAAGTATTAAATGATTCAACCAATATGGGGGTTCCAAACCTGGAAAACATGCTTGCTGACGAGCAGGGTAATATTATTAAAAAATCTAAAACCAATAAGGAGGGTGATTTCAGGTACGAGAACCTTGATAAAAACAAGAATTATAAAGTATTAATAAATGAAGACAAAGCATCCTTAACCAAAAAGAAAAACTACCGGGTAGTGAATGTAAAGGTCGAAGGCTCTAAGGCCAAAGTTTCTAAACACTTGTTTGAGAATATTTATTTTGATTACGATAAGAGTGACCTCAGGCACGAGGGATCTAAAATTCTGGACGAACTTGTGGAATACCTGAAACAAAACCATCATATACAAGTGGAACTGAGGGCAAATACAGACGCTATTGGAACAAACAATTACAACATTGCACTTTCAAAAAAAAGAGGTGAAGTTGCCATGGACTATTTACAAAGTAAAGGTATAGACCGAAGTGCGATGGTCGTTGATGCTGAAGGTGAAGGAAAGCCAATTGCAACCAATAGTAATGAAATTGGCCGTCAGTTAAACAGAAGGGTAGAGTTTTATATTTTGGGTGATGCCAATTTTGTTTCTTCAGGTATGGTTTATATTTTACAACCTCATAATACCTTGTATTCAATAGCAAAAGAAAACGGCATGACTGTTGAAGAGTTAAAGAGATTCAATGGTTTGGAAGAGCAGGAAGTAATTAAAGCTTACAGTCCAATCCGTATTCCCAGAAAAGGCAAAACACCTTTGATTGCTCCTTCAACTTCTGAAATTTTAGAGAAAACACCGGTTATTACTAATAATAATATTGTTAAAACCTCAGATTTGAAAGAGGGAGAAGATTTTTACGTTGTGCAGCCTGGGAATACATTCTATTCTATATCACACAGTTTTAAAATGACCGTGGATGAATTAAAAGCTTTGAACGGAATAACAGACATCAATGTTAAAGTAGGACAGAAACTGAAAGTAAAGAATAAGTGAAAACTTTGCCTGAAGATATACTGGCTTCTAAAAACCTGAAAAAGACCATAGTAAGGCTGCAGGTATTACAAGCTCTAACCAATAGTAATATTGCCTTATCCCAGCATCAGCTTGAAGAAAAATTTGCTAACCAGATTGACAGGACTACACTTTACCGTACTTTAAAATTGTATGAGGAAAAGGGAATAATACACCGTATTTACAATAGTTTCGGAGAAGCAAAATATGCAGCCTGCTTAGATCATTGCCAGGAGCATGCCCATTCAGATCATCATTTACATTTCAACTGTCTCAAGTGCAAAGGGACCTTTTGTATAAATCAGATA
>JACMRH010000314.1 GCA_014376535.1 Cytophagales bacterium
CAATAACATAAGATACACCATCACACGGCGTATGGTCGAAAAAGATATTGATCTCTTCCATACCCCCTGCAGATGCGCCAATGGCAATAATATGATGTGGTTCTTCTATTGACATGATAAGAAAGGAGTGGATAACTAAAAAACCATGCCTGCTGAAACAAGTGGTTTACTCAAAGATAGATTTTTAAATCTTTTTGAGTGGATAAATAATCAATTATATAATGTTGATTGTAATAAACTTAACTTAGTTTTAGTAATAAAAATAAGATTCATATTTTGGTTTTTTACTTTTTACATGTCAATTTTGGTTAAAGAACTAATAAATAGGTTTATAGAATAAGTCAGTTTTTTTACGGAGATCAGCTATCCTAATAGATTTATGAGCCTGGTACTTCCTACAACTTGGTTGTGCAAACTACCTACCAATTCATTTTATAAAAAGTTCCTTTTTTTCATTTAACCGGCAATATTTTAGTCACTTAAAACATATTTTAAAGATTACGAATCTATCAGGGTCACATTGATGAAGTGCATTAGTTTGAAACAAAACCATGGTAGGTATTTGCCTGTTATGTTCTAATACATATTACACTTAAACCAGTGCTTTCGACATTTTTAAAAATTCTGAAAACTGGATAAATATCATAAAAAAGTCTACTAAAGACGTTTATCTAGCATTTGATTCAGATAGAATTGCTTGAGAATACTATGAAAAATTGTATTGACGGTGCTTTTCAAAGATTTGAACTTTGACATTACACAGTCATTTTTAAAATGTATTTTTATGGAAATTTCCCACAATGAAAACCTTTTATTGTCTCTTAACTGCTCTAATATTTTGTTTAAATGTAAAAGCGGTTCCGCTTGATTCTATCGGAATTACAAAACAAGATGGCAAATTTTATATAAAATATCTGGTAGAGCCAGGGGAAACAGTTTACCGAATTTCTACAAAATATGGCATCCCAGTTTCGGATTTGCTGGAAGAAAATCCTGAGCTGGAAAAAGGATTAAAGACCGGAATGGTTTTACTTATTCCATATTTACCTGAAAAAAAACCAAAGGCAAATGCGGACGAAGAATCAGGCCAGCAATATCATACTGTTGAAAAAGGAGAAACATTTTTTAGCCTTTCAAGGAAATATAACATCCCTGTTTCAGATTTGCTGAAACAAAATAATGTAGAATTAAAAACCGGTCAGAAGATAATTGTGACCAAACCCGTCACCCAAAAATCGGTACAGAAACAACCTGAAGTAGACAATAAAAAATTAGAGTTTAATACAACAAAAACAGAGGGCCCTAAAAAAGAAGAACCTAAATCTAATGAGGTTCAAAAGCCGATAGAGGAACCTAAAGTGACGAGCAAACCTGAGACTCCAAAACCAGAAACTGTAAATTCTTCTACTGAAAATTACACTCCGGATTATGTTAATTCAACAAAAAAAGTGATAGTCATTCCTTTTGATCCTTATTTGTATTTTTCTGATGCAGACGATGAAATTGCAGCTGTTTCAAAGATAAACAGGATTAAAGTCAGGCAGGCATTCAGAAAAAGGTTAAACGCCTACCTTGAACCCAAAGGCTTTGAAACTATCCATTTGCTTGGTGGTCAGGCAAAAGACAGCACCACCGACCTAAACAGAGCATACAGCTCTATTTCCTATACTTATGATGATGTGATGATGAGCGGTTTGCATATTGACAAACCAGAAATAAAAAAATCAAAGGGAGATTTGAAAAAACCTACCAAAGGAACTGAGTTAAGTTCTAACGGTGCGCAGCTTCAATCCCGGTCTTCAATAGCCAAAGACGATGGAAAATACTTTGCTGTAAGAATAAAAGACCCTAATTTCTTTCCATTTTTTAACACTAAATACAAGCCTGACTATTACATTTTTGTTAGCCAGTTTGAGGTAAAAACCAATTATGAAAACTGTTTAGACCGTGCAAGGCAAAATTATGAACGAGTATTCACCACACATTTTTCAATTTTCGATAAATACGGAAAGCAGGTTTCAGGAGGCCGTTTAAAAAGCCTTTATGAGTCTGGAAATAATAATTTAGAAAAAATTCTTTCTGATAATATTCCTGCCTTGGCAGAAAAGATCATGGCTGAATTGCCTAAATAATGGTGTGGAAGAATTAGTAAATGAAATACAAAATCACACAGAAGAACTCATTGAAGAATTAAATTCAATTGAGGATTTCATATACTTTGCCAAGCCATCGCCAGAACAATGGTCCATAGCTGAAATTGTAGCACATTTATACATTTCCGATTCCTTAATGAATAAAGTACTGACGGGAAATGTAGAAATAGCAAATCGTGATCCAAATGAAAAAACTCATATCTTAAAAGCCACATTTCTCAACTTTGATGCAAGTTACAAAGCTTTAGAAATATTAGTCCCTAAACCTGGAGTTACAAAAACCAACGAGGAAATGATTGCTAAACTCTCTGCTATTAGGGCAGAATTTCTTAAAATAATTTGGGCAAAAGACTCTGACCTATTATGCCTTGATTTCACGCATCCTAATTTAGGCCAAATGACAAGAAGAGAATTAGGATATTTAATGCTATATCATTCCATCAGGCATTACGATCAGATAAAGGTAACTAAGGCAGCTGTTTGCTGAAAACTGATTTCATACAAACTTCACCACCAAGGTTTTCCTTGAATAGAAAAAGACCGGACTGTTTGTTTCCTTCAATTGAAGCAGTTCCAAAATCGAAAATCCTGTAATTTCTCTCCTGACAAAATTTATATATTCCGTCATACAACATCACTCCAGGACTAAAAGTATTGTATTCGATATCTGTAGCCATCACAAAATGATACAAAATATCACTGGTTACTTCAACACAAATAGAAATACCCATTATTCTTTCTTGATCGCAAACCTGAAAAGCAAAATACTGGTTTGGAAGTTGAACAAAGGCCTTTTGAAGATCTGATTTTGAAATGTTTAATGGAATATTTTTTTGGTTTCTAAATTTCAATAAAAGCTCATAAACTGATCCAGGATCAGGGTTTTTAATCCTGGAAAATTGAAAACCAGTATTATTACATTTTCTTAGCCTCTTTCTTTCCGGCTTTTTAAATATTTCTAAAGGCAAATTTTGCGAAACTAGTTGGAAGAAATTAAAGTCAGAATACAGAATTTTGTATCCGATTTCTAATAAAACCTGAGAAACCATTTTAGTTTGGGTAGGATCGTAACACTCAGGCCAGGAGCGAAGTTTCAAGGAGTTTACACCAAGTTCTTTGAGATAGATTTCAATCCTGGTTATAAATTCATTTAAAATTGGCAAGTGATCAATTCCTGTTTCTAAAAATCCAAAAGGGGCATTCTTAAAGCTAAAGGCCTCTTCTGATTCAATTTTAAAATGAATTCTTGCAAGAACGG
>JACMRH010000315.1 GCA_014376535.1 Cytophagales bacterium
CTAGCGAGAACAATGGTCCTTCAAAAGCAGAACTAGCTGAAATGGCCAATTTTGTAAAAACCCTGAATGTTTATCCAAACCCTAGTGTTGGCGAAATGATCGTTGACCTGAACGTTTCCACAGATGCGACTGTAGTTTTGGTAGATATGTTTGGTAAAGTAGCTGCTGAAAAACAAGTTTTTGCAGGTAGTAACTCTTTTAAATTTGATGGATCAAACTTGCCAAAGGGAATTTATATTGTTAAGGTTCTTGGAACAGAATTAAGCAAATCTGTTTTGATAAAGTAGATTCTTTAAAGTTAGCAATGAGGCCAGGGTCAAACCTGGCCTTTTTTTTGTGACTATTATGTTGTTCTTTTAGGTATGAAGTTTTATAATTAACGGATAATTTTTCTAAGTATTAAGATTTGTGTAATCTGGTACATAATGTGTAGATTTGATTTTATTTTGCTTATCGTTTACCATATTGAAGTAAAACAGATTAACAGTTAATTTTATAAGATTGCTTTTAAAAAGATTTATATCGATTTTTTTCTGTTTGTCAGGTTTCTATTTGGCTAATGGCCAAACTCACATGCTGATTGGTTCTGCAAGCGACATCGCAACTGTGGGTAATGATTATTATTCCTGGTCAATAGGAGAGGTGATCGTATTCAATGATGATAACAGGCCTGAATTCATGGCGCAATCCATGCAGTCTTATATAAATCCTCCTAAGGAAGATTGTTTTACAATTAATGTTTCAAGTGCTAATTCAGTATTATGTACCGATGTTAATAGTTTAACAACAACCCTTACTTACAGTATTTCTAAGTTGCCTTTAACCAAATACGATACTGTACAATGGTATTTTGGTGAAAATGAAACCGGGGTGTATTCTAAAATTGTGGGTGCTACCGACACCACTAATAAAATTTACAAACCTTATTTTCCAGGATATTATAAGCTATGTGCTGTAAGTAATGCACTGAATTGTAAAATTTGTTCAGGTCCGGTACCAGTTAAACTATCCAATACTATAGGTAATCCATATATAATTCCAGATGGATCACCAGCTAAAATACTGACATTCGTTTATAGTCCTGGTCCTGATATAACAGTTCAATGGTATGCTTACATTCCTGTTCTCAAGAAATATTTATTAATAGTGGGAGCGAATCAACCAGTTTTAAAAGTAAGGTATGACGGGGATTATATGGCAATGGTGTTGTATGGCAATGATTGTAAATTAAGTGCTGCATCAGGAGTTTCCGGTTACAACAAACCACTATACAGGGCAACAGATACTAAAATTGACGGTAACAACATTTATATTCCCGAGGAAACTGCTTACGCACATTCTGCTTTAAAAGTATTCCCTAATCCGGCTATCAATTCATTCACAATCCAATATGAATCTTCTAGTGAATTAGTTTCTAAGGCTCAGTTATATTCAAGTACAGGATTATCAGTAAAGGAAATAAAATTTAACGAAGGTGATAACTGGTCCAAAACAGCGATTGTGAATGCTGAAGATTTAAGTGCCGGTGTATATTTCCTCAAAATAAACGAAGGTGACAGGCAAATGGTAGAAAAAGTCGTTCTGCAGAAATAATTGGGATTATTTAAATCAAATATCGGTCCGTATATCCTGCTTTTGGCGGGTTTAAGCTTGTTGCATAATTCCTGCAAACCTAAAAAACAGGAGATACCACCTTATGTAAGTGTTACTTTGGAAGTGAAGGATGAGAATAAACAGCCTGTACCTTCTGCTATAGCTTATCTGTATAACAGTACTGAAGCATATGCTGCTGCATATGCGAAGAGCTTACAGGGAATCTATGATGGCGCAGGCAGTATGCTAACAGGCTATGTTTTAAATGGTCAGCTGATTTTTCCTCAAATACCTTCTAATCAGCCATACTGGATCCTGATACATGACGATAGTCAAACCTTTAAACTTGACGGAGGGGATACAACAAATATTAAAATCCACCTCGACAATACCGGGGCAAATTATTTCATTGACAAATATCAAAATGGGACAAATATTTTAGCCAATATCAAATTAGAACCTGTGAATGCTTTAATTAAATTTTCGTCTATTGGTGCCGGTCCATTTACTGTTGATGTTCAAAATAAGTACCCGTTTAGTTCAGCAACTCTTCCTGGATATTATGAGGTGAGAAAAGGTTCTGTACCTTATTTTGTAAGAGATAACATGTGTATCTGGAATGGTGAAGTAAATGCAAAAGGAGGAGTTTTAACTACCGAACCTTTGGGTAAATGCAGTTATGCAGGTATTAGCTTTGAATATAAAGGCACTTTAGTGTCTGATACAATTTTTATTTATCTGGGACAAAATAAATCAACTCCAGTGGCTGTGTTATTACCATCTAAGCTGATCGATACAGCTTATGTAGGTACCTCACCTTATTATACATATTTCGCAGAAAATAAACACGGTCAGAAATGTGTTTGGGAGGGCCGAATTTCTCCGGTGAACAACAAAGTAACAAATGAAACTTTATTTGGATGTAAGTAGCAATTTTTTGCCTTATTGACCATCCTCTTTACTTTTTACTTTTTAAACGATTAAAGCTCCGATTATTTCTGTATTAAACTAAAATGATCTGATATCATTCGACCTAATTGAGAAGAAAGCTTGACTTGTTAAATTCTTGAATGTAGGTTGCCGTTCTTAAAAACACATCAATGCCATACGTCAATATCAAGGTCACGAAAGAAGGTGTAACCAAAGACCAAAAAAGCCAGCTTATCGAAGGTGTTACAAAACTACTTCAAGACGTTTTAGGTAAAAATCCGGCAACTACTTTTGTCATTACTGACGAAGTTGAAACTGATAATTGGGGAATAGCCGGTGAACAGGTTTCTGAAAGAAGAAAAAAGCAATAATGTAATCTAGGATTTAGTCTTTATTAATCCAGTTTTATATAAACTTAGAGCATCATTGATTACCAATTTGATGTCTTCCATTGGTAAATCTTCATTTGGATCAATTAACATAATCTTCATTCTGGATCTGTTTTCTTTCAATAGAAATGGAAAATCCAATCTATTGCCTTCAACTATACCTATATAAGGCTGTTTGAATTTTTTATGCTTCCATAAGTAAGCGAACATTTTTCCTTTGTAGCAAAAAAACGGCAATTTATACTTCCATTCTTCTTTTATATCTGCATCACAGGACAAGATGATGCTCCTCAAAGCAAGCAGACAGCTTTTTGTGGGTTCAGGTTGTTCCAGATAATATAATTCTATTGGTTTCAATAGCTTACCTTTTAATATTGGAATTGATTTTTAAAGATAAAGATTCAAGTGCATTGCTTCACAAATACATCCTATATTTGCACACTTTTATACCATGTCTGTCTCAGTTAACAATTTAAGCAAGCAATACGGAAAGCAATTAGTTGTTGATGATATTTCATTTCTGGCAGAAAAAGGCAAAATAACAGGTTTTCTTGGCCCAAATGGTGCCGGCAAAAGCACGACAATGAAAATTGCCACCTGTTTTATTCCTGCAACAAACGGGACTGTTGAAATTGAAGGATTGAACGTAAATAACAATCCAATTGAAATAAAAAGGAAAATTGGTTACCTGCCTGAACATAATCCTTTATACCTGGATATGTATGTGCTTGAATCATTAGAGTTTACTGCTTCGTTATACGGCCAGAGAAATAACAAGGCAAGAATAGCTTCTGTTATTGAACAGGTCGGATTAGGAAAGGAACAAGGAAAGAAAGTAGGTCAACTCTCAAAAGGTTACAGACAAAGGGTCGGTTTAGCACAAGCTATCATTCATGATCCTGAAGTACTTATTTTAGATGAACCACTTACTGGTCTGGATCCCAACCAGATAGTAGAAATAAGATCCTTAATTAAGGATCTTGGAAAGAATAAAACTGTGATTTTTTCAACACACATCATGCAGGAAGTTCAGTACTTGTGCGATAAAGTTATAATTATCAATAAAGGAAAAATCGTAGCAGATAAGTCCTTAAGTGATTTGCAGTTAAGTGATGATAATTCTAAGATCGTATTGGTTGAATTTGGAAAGAGTTTTGATAGCCAATCATTAAATTCTTTAAAAGGAGTTATCAGTGTGATAACTCAATCTATAACTCATGCAAAGATCACTTATTCACCTGAACACGATATTCGACCGGATCTTTTTAACTGGGCACAACAAAACAACAATGCTATTCTAAGCCTTAGAGCCCAAGAAGAGTCTCTCGAAACCATTTTTCAAAAGCTTACATCTTAGTGTTAAATGTTTTCAATCTTAAAAAAAGAAATTAACAGCTTTCTGTTTTCCCTGATCGGGTTTATAGTAGTTCTTGTATTTTTGGTAACCAATGGATTGTTTATCTGGGTGTTACCTGATACAAATTTATTTGATAATGGGTTTGCAACACTTGATACTTTCTTTAACATAGCCCCATTTCTTTTCCTGTTTTTGGTACCTGCGATCACCATGAAATCTTTTGCTGAAGAAAGAAAAAGTGGAACAATTGAGTTGTTATTTACAAAGCCTATAAACGATATTGAAATTGTTTTAGGTAAGTATTTTGCTTGTGTATTGTTGGTGCTAATTTCCCTTTTGCCAACCCTGATTTATTATGTCTCGGTTTATAATTTGGGCAATCCAATTGGAAATATTGATTCTGCAGGCTTTTTTGGGTCTTTTCTCGGGCTTTTTCTATTAGGGTCTGTGTTCGTGTCAATTGGAATCTTTTGTTCATCACTTACTGATAATCAAATAGTAGCATTTATTTTATCTCTTATTATTTCTTATCTTTTCTATCAGGGATTTGATCTATTGTCTGGCATTGCAGAAAAGGGAAGTCTTACTATCTTGATAAGTCAATTTGGGATCCAATACCATTACCTGTCATTTAGCAAAGGCCTGGTTGATTCAAGAGACCTGATCTATTTCATTTCCATAATTTTGTTTTTTGTTTTTGCCACAAGGCTGAAACTGGAAAGCAGAAACTGGCAATAGAATGCTTTAAGAAATTAAAATGCACCTTAAGAAAAGTTTAAAAAGTGTTTTTCTTTTAATACTAATCCTGATTGTCCTTCAGGTGATCTCTTATAATTACTTTTTTCGGATTGACCTTACAGAAGATAAAAGACATACTATATCTCCTGCCACAAAGGCAGTTTTACGAGAACTGAAAGAGGCAGTATTGATTAAAGTTTATTTAGAAGGCGAGCTCCCAGCGGGATTCCGACAGCTAAAAACGTCTATCCTCGAAACCCTCAATGAATTTCAGGTTTATGGAAAAGCAAATATTCAATTTGAATTTATTGACCCTGAATTAATTACAGATAATAAAAATAAGAATGAGTTTATGATATCAATGGCTGAAAAAGGGATTCAGCCAACCAATATTTTTATAAAGGAGCAAGGACAAAAAATTGAAAAATTGATTTTTCCTGGTGCTACAATCTCTTATCTGGGTAAAGAAAGAGGAGTGATGCTTTTGAAAGGTAGTTCATCAACAGAACCTACAGAAATTCTAAATCAATCAGCAGAAAATATAGAGTATGAATTAGTTTCAGCCATTAAAAGCCTTTCAACAGATAAGAGAAAGAGGATAGCCATTTTAACGGGCCATGGTGAACCAGAGAGTGTAATGTTCTCTGATCTTGCTTCTACTTTAAAAGAAAGTTATGAGGTCAAAAGATTAGATATTACCAAAACAGATTGGATCAGAAATTATGATGCAATTATTTTGGCACAACCTACCCAATTGTTTAATGAAGGCGATATCCTAAAAATTGATCAGTTTATAATGCGCGGTGGTAAGGCAATGTTCCTAATCGATCCTATTCGTATAAAACTTGACAGCATGGGTAGCCGTGGCACTTTTATATTCCCCTATGAATTAGGGCTTGACGACATGCTATTTAAATATGGCATCAGGTTAAATAAAAACTTAATTCAGGACCTTTATTGTACTAAAATACCCATGACCGTGGGAAATCTTGGAGACAAACCTCGTATTGAACTCGTTCCCTGGACATTCTTTCCATTATTAAACAATTACACCAAACATCCTTTAACAAAGTCTCTTGATGCTGTTCAGGCTAAGTTCCTAAGTTCTTTGGATACTGTTAAAGCTGTAGGAATACGAAAGACTCCCATATTATCTACTTCAGAATATACCAAAATCACTTCAGTTTTAGGCAATGTTGATTTAAACCAAATGAGGAATGATCCGAATCCTAAGAATTTTATAGGGGGAAGTAAAACTATTTGCTATTTGCTTGAAGGCAAATTTAAATCCGTATTTGCCGGAAGGCCAGGTGAAAAGCCACAAGGATTTATGCCTGAAGGAATTCCAGGAGCTATTTTAGTAATGTCTGATGGAGATGTAGCCTTGAATGATTTAAATCCAAAAAGCAAAGAACCATTGCCTTTAGGGTTTGATCCATATCAAAGAAGAACTTATTCAAATAAAGATTTTCTTGTGAATAGTCTAAACTATATGCTTGATGAAAATGGACTTATAGGTGTTAAAAACAAAGAATTGGCATTAAGGCCACTGGACAAAGCTAAAGTAAAGGAACAACGATTAAAATACCAGGTAATTAATGTTATAGCTCCTTCTTTAGCAGCTTTAATTTTTTGGGTATCGCTGGGGTATTTCAGAAAGAGAAAGATGACAAAAGTTCTTTAATCTTAGTTTAAAGAACAAAGCCAGCAACAAGACCTCCTAAAATAATAATAGGATGAGGTATTACATCCCAAAGCAATAATAATAAGGTAACAAACACTACGATGTAATTTAGTGGGTCAGGAGGTACCTGGTAAAACATGGCAATTGCCGAAGATATTACAAGCCCTGAACTTACACCATTTATACCTTCCAAAGATGCTTTAATTCCCCGATACCTCTTTAAGCTAGTCCAAAATCTGATTACAAAGAATATCAGAAACGTTCCTGGCAAAAATATTCCTGCCGCAGAAATAAAGGCCCCAAGCAACTGCCCAGACAATCCCTGGTCGCGGAAGATTAGAACCCCGATATAAGAACAAAATGAGAAAACTGGTCCTGGAACTGCCTGTGCCAATGAATAACCTGAGAAAAACTCCTGTGCTGTCAGTAAGTGTTTAAACTCAACAAATTCCTTATACATAAGTGGAATAAGCACCTGCCCACCACCAAAAATCAGGCTGCCGTTACGGTAAAAGTTTTCAAAAACCCTAAAGTAAAGTGAATGTGTTATCGCACCCAAGCCAGCCGCTACAATAAACACTCCTATGAACAAGTAAAAATTAGCCCATTCTATTTTAACAGGAATTTTATCTTCAACTGGTTGATTTTGGTAGTTAATAGCAGTAATCAATCCCCCTGCCAGCAAGAGTAATGGCAAAATCCATGGTGTACCATAAATGTATGATATAAAGGAAGATACGACCATAAGAGTTACGCCAATTCTTGTTGTAACAACTTTGCTACTTATCATATATGCTGCATATGCCACAAACCCTATTGCCATTGGTTGTATATATCGCGTGAATTGCATAGAGATATTATGGTCCTCAAGGAAAGTGACAAATATTGCCGCTGTTGTCATTATTGTTAGAGCTGGTAAGCACCAGATAAGCAAAGTTGCATATGCTAGTTTGGCACCTCCAACCCTAAATCCTATTGCCGTAATCGTTTGTGTTGAAGTAGGTCCGGGCAATATTTGGCATAAGGCATTTAATTCAAATAATTCTTCTTCAGTAATATAATTACGCTTTTGCACCATAATCTTAAGGAGCATGGCAATATGTGCTTGTGGGCCTCCGAAAGCAGTTACAGCAAGAAAAAATACATCACGTAAAAATATTAAGTATCGCTTTCGTATAAACACAATGTTATGAAAATTTATGATCTATTATTAGGATAAATAATAATGATTTTACTTAAGTTTAAAGTTAAGAACGAATTTTTTATATAAAACTTAGAATGTTGCCAATTAAGGTCGAATTAATACTTTCCTGTTTTAATTACCTTAGGTTCAAAACATTAAACGTATGATTGACGCCTTTTGAAATAGAATATTCACACCCGTGTTTATTAATAGCATATGTACATAGATTACAATTTGAACTAGGCTTTGTTTTGTTTTACTTTGCAACTTAATGATAGCAAAATCCACCCATAAACTGGTATTAGTTCCAACTCCAATAGGCAACCTTGAAGACATTACTTTGAGAGCTATTAGAACTTTACAAGAAGCAGACCTTATTTTGGCTGAAGATACCAGAACTTCCGGAATACTGCTTAAACATTTGAAAATCAGTAGACCACTTCAAAGTTATCATGTTCATAACGAACATAAAACAGTTATTTCAATTATTGATAAAATAGAGAAAGGACAAAAAGTCGCCCTGATTTCTGATGCCGGTACTCCCGCAATTTCTGATCCAGGGTTCCTTTTGGTAAGAGAATGTTTAAAGCAAGGTATAGAAGTAGAGTGTTTACCAGGCCCAACAGCATTTGTTCCTGCATTAGTAAATTCAGGATTGCCCTGCGATAGTTTTGTTTTTGAAGGGTTTCTACCACAAAAAAAAGGAAGACAAACCATGATTGAAGGTTTGAAAGATGAAACCCGAACAATGGTTTTTTACGAGTCACCATACAGGGTGGTAAAGGCTTTAGAACAATTTATAGAACATTTTGGTCCAGACAGAAAAGTTTCTCTTTCCAGGGAATTGTCAAAATTATATGAAGAAACCATAAGAGGATCTTTAACTGAAGCACTTGCACACTTCAAACTTAAAGAACCGAAAGGTGAATTTGTAATAGTGGTGGCCGGGAAAAGTACTTAGTACATAGTATTTAGTCCTTAGAATTTACATCAAAAATTATTGAATAGGGAACAGTACTAAGTACTAAGTACCAAATACTTAATACTAATTAAATGGAAATCAACCCGGTAATAATTTTTGGCTCTAAGGAGATAGGCCAGATAGCTTTAGAAATTTGTAACAGTAATGAACTTCTAGTGTTTTGCTTGCTAGATGATGACAAAAAAGAACAAAAAAAGGAATACGGACTTGTCACGGTAATGGGAGGAACTGACGATGAAGAATATTTAAAGTTAATAGGCAAAAAATGTGACGCTTTTATAGCTGTAGATAACTTAAAAGAAAGAAGGTTCCTGGCCGAAATGCTTGAAGAGGAAAAAAAAGTTAAACCTGTTACTATTTTGCATAAGCAGGTAGTACTATCAGAATCTGCAAAACTTGGTGATGGAACTTTAATTAATGCTGGTTCGGTTATTGGAACCAATGCGATTGTGGGTGATAATTGTATCATTCAAAATAGGGTAGTAGTTGAAGCCTTCGCAGAAATACAGGACTTTGTACACCTTTGTTCCGGGGTTATTGTTGGACAGGGAGCCGTAGTTGAAGAAGGTGCATTTATTGGAACTGGAGCTATAATTGTACCAGGTATTCGTGTAGGAAAAAATTCAAGAGTAGGGGCGGGATCATTAGTTGCAGCAAATGTAAAAGCCGGAAAAACAGTTTTTGGAAACCCTGCAACAGAAGTAAAATAATTTTAATAATTCATAATTCATAATTCATAATTCATAACATGTTTGCAACTGATAAAGAGAACGTTAGCTATGCGATAGGAAATAGCATTGGACACAATTTTTTGTCCCAGGGAATTGATGTTGATCCTGAAATAGTGGCAATGGCCATTAAACATGTACTTACAGATTCTGAGTTGGCCCTGACTGATGAAGAAATGGATGACACAATGAGGATGTTTCAACAAATGATGCAGGAAAAGGAAGGTGAACAAAAATCTAAAGGTGGCGAAGAAAACCGTGCTGCTGGAAAAGCTTTCTTAACTGATAATCAAAGAAATGAAGGCATAATTACTACTCCAAGTGGTTTACAATACCAGGTTATAAAAGAAGGTTCAGGACCTAAACCTAATTTAACAGATGAGGTTACAACACATTATCACGGTACACTTATCAATGGAAAAGTTTTTGATAGTTCGGTAAAAAGAGGTCAACCAGCAAGTTTTCCGGTAAATGGTGTTATAGCAGGTTGGACAGAAGCTTTACAATTGATGCCAACAGGTTCAAAATGGAAGCTTTTCATTCCTTCTGAATTGGCTTATGGCGAAAGAGGAGCAGGTGCAGATATCGGACCAGGAACTACTTTGATTTTTGAAGTTGAATTGCTGGCAATTAGATAGTTAAAAGGGCCTGTGAAATAACTTTCACAGGCCCTTTAACCTTATTTTGCACCTAGTTTGCCAACGTTTTTAAAATCCGCTTCGATGGAACTAGTAGCAGAGCCAGATGAATTAAAAGCTGTTTCCGTTGCAGTGTAATTGAACAAATTGTTGAAAATACGTTGCTATTTTTTTTATCTATAGACTATTTTGCGCTGGTCTTTTTAAGTACTACACTATTTTTTTCAACCATTTCCTTTTTTATGAATTTACCAGATTCTGTAAGCTGGGAATTTGTCCAGCCTCCTTCTCCACTGGCACCTGGTGTTAATATTGAGGCAGCTTCTTCCTTGTCTGCAACAGACCAGTTACACCAGCTTATTTTATATTTGTCGAGGAACCTAAACCATAGTTTAGATTCTTCAAGGTCTAAAGAGCCATTGCCGGATGCATCGCAGGTTCCAAATTCGGATACGAATAAAGCAACACCTTTGTCCATAGCTGCTTTAGCTTCATCTCTCAACCATTGTTTATGTGTGGCTGCATAATAATGCAGAGTATAAACCACGTTCGGATCTTTAATTGGATTTGAAGCCGCCTCATTTACTAATTGTGACCATTGTCTGGTGCCGCAAATGATGATATTATCAGGGTCGTATTTTCTTATCTCTTTAATTACCAGTTCTTCATAAGGTTTAATATCCTTTTCCCAGGAAACATCTTTTAGTGGTTCATTGAAAAGTTCATAAAGTACGTTCGGTGATTTGCCGTATTTCAATGCCATTTCACCAAAAAACTTCCTGGCCTCATCAGGGTTTATATGAGCCTCATGGCTATGGTAATCTATGATAACGTACATTCCTAATGCAATAGCTGCATCTACTACCTGGATAATTTTCTTTTTTTCAGTTTCAGGATTAGTTAAATAACCTCCCATCTCAACCCCCATAGCCGCACGTATAATAGTGCATTTCCAATCGTCTTGCAGCCATTTGATTGCATCCTCATTATAATATTGACCCATCCATTGGCTCCAGAATAAAGACATTCCCCTTAGCTGCACTGTATCTCCATATTGGCTTTTAATATAATTACCTTTTACAGATAGTTGACCGTATTTATCAACAATGCGGTTTTGTGCATTTAAGGAATTTGCACTTAAAAAAATAAGTGAAGCAATAAAGTGTTTTTTCATTAGTTAGATTTTAGATTTGATGCAATGTTAACAAATTTTTTGCATCAGTACATTGAATAGGTTTAGGGTAAGGATTCAAAATGTATTTCCTTCTTATTCCTTGCTTTCAACTCAGTAATTCCGTGAACATTGTCAACAATCTTATTACAGGATAAAGGTCAAAATCTATCCTTTTACATGGTCGTGAAAGCTTTTAAACAGGTATTCTTTATTGATTAATTTCCATTGCAATAATTTGTCCCCTGAGTATTGGGTGAAAATTAGAACATAGTTAAAATTGCAAAATGAGTGTTTATGAATCCTGAAGTGAGATACGGGCTTCAGTTTACTTTATTCAAATATAATTAAACCAAAAGTCTGGTAACTTTTTTTGCCTTATTTCCTTTTTTTGCTTTTGAAAGGCTTATCTATTTTACCTTCATTACTCAATGATGGACAAGTATCACATCCCTTTTTGGTTTGTGAATTAGGCTTTGAAGATTTGCAACTTGCAATGAAAACAGTCATAATCACCGCAATAATTAAGTTTTTCATTTTTAGTATAGATAAGTAAAACTAAGAATTTTTACGAAGTTGTTTTATTAAAGCATCCATATCTTTAGAGTAGGGAGCTTCAGTATAAAGTGGAGTGCCATCTAAAGCAAAAAAGCCCATGGAAAAGGCATGTAATGCAACTCTGCTGATCAAAGGCTTTTCGTCAGTATCTTGTTTAAGGTTAAACTTCTTTTTTATTTCTGAAAGGTAAATATCCGTTCCTCCATATTGATGATCAGCAACGATAGGAAATTTTAAATAGGTTAAATGCACCCGGATCTGATGCATCCGGCCGGTAATTGGCTCACATTGAATCAGACTGTGTTTTTTGAAAACTTCAAGTGTATTGAATATGGTTTGTGCCTCCTTACCCTCTGTTCTGTCTATCCTAACCACTCCTGCATTTAATGTATGAAGAGGAGCATCAATTGTAACTTCTTTTAGATCAGCAACTCCAGTAACTAAGGCATGATAAACCTTATTTACTTCCCTGTGTTCCAATTGCATAGCCAAATGCCGGTAGGATTCAGGGTTTTTAGCTAAAACCAATATTCCGGATGTTTCTTTGTCTAACCGGTGACAAGCCTGAGCATCTGGCCAATACTCTTTTGCTAACCGTAAAATGCCTTTTACTGTTTGATCCCGATCATCCAGAGTAGGAATTCCATAAGGTTTATTGATAATAATATAATCCTGATCTTCTCTTAAAATACTTTCTTTAAAATTATAACTCTTAGCCAATGTTGCTTGTTTTTAATTTGAATGCGAAAATTGTGCCTTTGCCAATCTTGCTGGTAACAGAAACCTTCGAACTGTGTGATTCTATTACTTTTTGAACAATAGAAAGTCCCAAACCAGTTCCTCCTTTTTCTTTTGATCTGCTTTTTTCAACCCTGTAAAACCTGTCGAAAACCCTCGCTATATGTTCAGGGGCTATTCCGGGCCCATCATCTTTAATAGTAACATGTACATGGTCTTTGTCTTTATCCAGGCCCACCCTTACTTCTCCTTTGTCATTACCATATTTTATGGCATTATCAACTAGGTTTATAAATGCTTGTTTAATTCTGAAAGGATCTGCTAAAACAATGATATGATTTTGGGCTGCATCTAATATAAGTTTTATTTCCTTTTCTTCTGCTTTGTCCTCAAGTTGCTCAAAAATCTCTTTTATCATTAGGTTCAAATCAAATGTTTCCATTATCATTTTTAACTCACCTGTTTCCATTTGAGAAAGTAATATTATGTCCTGGACTAATGCTTCCAGTCCATCAAGGTTTTTGGCAGCTTTCCTTAAGAATTTTTCTCTGTTGACTTTGTCATTTATTGCACCGTCAAGAAGTGTGTGTATAAATCCTTGTGCAGAAAAAATAGGAGTTTTAAGTTCATGTGATACATCAGCAAGAAATTCTCTTCTGTAATTTTCCAGCTTTTTCAACTCATCAATTTCTTCTTCTTTCCTTGATACAAAATTGAAAAGCTCCTGGTTAATTTTACTATAATGATCGCCACCCGTGTTTTTAATTTTTTTTACAAATTGCTTAAAATCTTTCTTTTTAAGCTTTTCGAGCATTTTATAAAGCTTGTTGATCTCTCTTAAAATGACAAATTCAAGTGTGAGGAAGATAAAAAGAAACGCCGTAAAAAAAGTAACAAGTGTTGTAGATAGAATGGCCCTGATAGAAAGTATGTCTAAAAAGGCCAGATATCCTGCCATTATTATGGCAATTATTGCTGCAAGGATTATTCCTGCAATACGAGAATTGAAAAACATTTCCCGAATTTACGATTCAGTTTGTCAATACTAAGTTATTTGGAAACTTTGTTGGTTAGACTGCAGTCGGATCGAACTTATATCCGACACCTTTTACGGTTTTTATAAAATCTTCACCTACCTTTTCCCGTACTTTTCTAATATGAACATCTACCGTTCTCGCTAAAACATAAACATCTGTACCCCAAATATTTTGAAGCAATTCGTCCCTGTTAAATACTTTGTTAGGATTCTGGGCTAGAAAATGAAGTAGTTCAAACTCCTTTTTAGGTAAAATTATAGCCTTTTGATTTACAGTAACAGTATAGCTCTGTTTGTCTATCATCAAACTCCCGATTTCAATCCTTTTAGACTCTTTTGACGATTTTTTGGTTTCTCTTCTTAAAATTGCCCCAATTCTGCTGAGTAAGGCCCTCGGTTTTATAGGTTTAGAAATATAATCATCTGCACCGGCATCAAAAGCAGCAACCTCAGAATATTCTTCAGACCTGGCAGTTAAAAATAGGATATGGGTTTCAACTAACGCCGTATTTTCTCTTAAAATACGGCATGTTTCAACACCATCCATACCTGGCATCATTATATCTAATAAAATCAGGTTAGGAAGAAAAAGTGTTGCAATATCAATTGCTTTTTGACCATTATTAGCCGTTTTTACATCATATCCTTCTTTTTCAAGATTGTATTGTAAAAGTTCCAGAATATCAGTATCATCATCTACTACAAGAACTTTATTTGTTTTAGTTTTACTCATAACCTTGTTTTTTAAGTAGTGATAATATTTAGTGTTTAATTTCAATTAGTACCCAGCAATTTTTCCAACATTTCATCCAAAGCTGGTCCTCTAAGGTTTTTGCCTACTATTTTGCCATCTTTTCCGACAAGAAACGTGGCAGGTATGCCAGTAACCTGGTAAACTTTGTTTACACTTGTTTCCCATCCTTTCAAATCAGAAACATGCGTCCACGTTAAATGGTCTTTCTTGATAGCAGCAAGCCATTTGTCTTTGCTATTATCAAGTGACACACTATAGATTGTGAATCCTTTGTCTTTGTATTTTTTATAAGCTCTTACAACATTAGGATTTTCCATTCTGCAAGGACCACACCATGATGCCCAAAAATCAATTAAAACCACTTTACCTTTAAATGACTCTAAGGATACAGTTTTTCCTAAGGTGTCTTTCATTATAATATTAGGAGCATCATCGCCAACATCCGGTGCATCTTGTTTAAGTTGTGGGAATAATGCCTTGGCATATCTTGAATTTGGATATTCGGCTTTATATTGAGTTTTTATCTGCTTATTTAATGGAGATGTAAACTGATTGAATAAGACTAAAATGCTCATTAAGGTAACCTCTCTGTTAGGGCTGCCATATGGCATTTTTAAAAGCAAATCATTTACTGCAGATGCTAAGGCCTGCTCTTGTGGTTGCACATATAATTGGAAATAAGTTTTGATTTTATTTGACAGCATATCTCCCTTAGTCAATTCAGGATCTGTCAAGTCAGCCTTTGTAAAATAATTCCCAGCTTTTACAGTATCTGCAGAAATATAGGATCCAGCGACTTTTGCAGTAAATGTGGAAGGATTCTTTGCCTCTAAATTTGAATAACTTTTATTGCGAGATTTCAAAAGGCTGTCATATCTCAATCGTAATTCACTTACAATCTTATTATATTGGTCAGGATTTGTTTCAGCCATACCAGCAGTTTGGTCAAATTGCTTTTGTAATGCTGTTACCTTACTTGCAAAACTTCCGGAAATCCCAAGATATTCCTTAAATAAGATATTTTCTTCAGAATTTTTGATTTTAAAGTTTTTAACATATCCGGGCAATTGTCCAGATACTTCTAAATCTTCATTACCAATAACTATTATTATAGCACTGTCAGGATTAAAACCTAGTTTATATAACCCCCTGTAACTTATTTTTTCAAATTGAAAATTTCCGTTTTTGTTAACATTGGCAGAATCGTACATTACTAAAACATCACCAAAAAACTCATATAAATATATTTTCTTTGAAGTGTTATTCTTAATGGTACCTTTTAAGCTCGCAGCAAACGAGGTGCTGAGGGCCAACATAGATAAAAAGTAAAAAGTAAATGATTTTATAAGGCTCATTTTTTAAATCGTTTAAAATTAAGCATAAATTAAACGCTTATTCGCCGCTTAACCAAAATACAACATTGGCTTAACCTTGGGAAAAAACAGTTTAATAAAAAATCGATTAGTTTAAACAAAATTCTAATTTATAAGTTATAACTTGGTTCCATAAATATTTGTAAATATAAGTTTGAGCCTTCTGCATGATATTCCAAATAAAAAATATCTTTGTGGCAATTACTTTTATATTAAAACTCCATAATAAGAATAAGTTTTAAATGAGTCATTTTAAAAGCTAATGGGGGAAATTGTAAAAGGTGCTTTTATATCTGAACCAGAATTAATTGACCAGTTATTATCCCGGTCAAAAGGAGCCTTAGAATATCTTTACGATAGATACTCTTCCTCACTTTACGGGATTATTTATAAAATAGTATCCCACGAAGCTGTAGCGGAAGAAGTATTACAAGACACTTTTATAAAAGTTTGGGACAAAGTAGGAGATTACGATAAAGCAAAAGGTCGTTTGTTTACCTGGATGCTTAACATTGCGCGAAACCTGGCTATAGATAAACTAAGGTCAAAAGAATTTTCACAAATGGGCAAAACCGATCATGGGTTTATGCACGTAAGTATCGAAGACAACAGCAAAGGAAACAAAGTTGTAGACGGTATTGGAATGGATAACGTCTTGGCTCAGTTACAGCATGACCAAAGAATTCTTATTGAAATGATGTATTTTCAAGGATATTCTCAGTCTGAAATTTCTGATAAACTAGATATTCCACTTGGTACAGTCAAAACACGAGTTCGCGCTGGTATGTTGAAACTTAGGGAAATACTTAAATGAACGTAAACGAATATATTGAATCAGGAATACTAGATGTTTATGTTCTGGGAGGTCTTTCTCCAGAAGAAATTACGGAAGTAGAGGCATTTGCGACGAAATTTCCTGAAATCGGCAAAGAAATAGATTCTATTCGTTCAACAATAGAAGAAATGTCTTCTGTTGATTCTATTGCTCCATCATATCTTAACAAACAAAAACTATTTAACAAAATAGACCTTTTGCCTGCTGCCCAAGAAAAGGTTCCAACAAGTAAAACTATCAAATTTGATATAAAACCTTCACGGAATATTAATTTTGTATACTTTGCTATTGCTGCATCGTGGTTATTAACATTGCTTTCTGGCTATTTTGCTTTTCATTATAGAAATCAATGGTTAGATAGTGAAAACAAAATTTTAGCCCTTCAGAATGAGAATAAAGATTTAGCTACGAATTTCAGTGTGACTAAAAGTAGTTACCAGGCTGCATCAAATCAATTAGCCGCAATTAACGATTCAAGCTTGAAAATGATCACATTAAAAGCATTGCCTGGTCGTCCTGCTGTTTTTGCTAAAATATTATGGAGTAAATCTAAACATCAGGTTTTATTAAGTTCTCTATCTTTACCTAAAGCACCTGAGGGCAAACAATATCAGTTATGGGCTATTGTAGATGGAAAACCTGTTGATGCTGGTGTGATTTCTACAAAGGATACACAACAACTTTCAAGAATGAAAGACATTTCTAATCCTAGTGCTTTTGCAGTGACATTGGAAAAAAGTGGTGGAAGTGAAGTTCCAACTATGGAAGAAATGTATGTTATAGGTAGAATTTAAACGATCTTCCTGACTACTCCATCTGACAAATTATAAAAAGACTTTTCTTCAGTACACATTGCCTGGTTATCTTGGTCAAATATTAGTTTGTGGCCATACTCACTTACCCATCCGGTTTGTTTTCCAGGATTTCCTATTACAAGAGAGTAAGGTTTAACATCCTTTGTAATTACTGATCCAGCCCCAATTAAAGCATATGCGCCAATTGTAATTCCACATAAAATTGTAGAGTTAGCTCCAATTGAAGCACCTTTTTTTATGTATGTTTTTTTATATTGGTTTTTCCTTGGAATTGCACTTCTTGGATTTAATATATTTGTAAACACTGCTGATGGTCCAATGAAAACATCATCTTCGCATATAACCCCGGTATAAACTGAAACATTGTTTTGAATCTTTACATTATTACCTAAAACAACCTCAGGTGATACAACACAATTCTGTCCAATATTGCATTTTTCACCAATAATGCAGTTTTCCATAATATGTGAAAAGTGCCAGATTTTGGTATTGGCTCCGATCGAACAGTTCTGATCTATAATAGCGGAAGGGTGTGCTGTGTAAATCAAAATACTGAATAGCTGCTCTATTGTTGATATAAAAATATTGTTTAATAAAAAGGAAATATAGGGTGCTATGTAAGCACCCTATATAAATTATCGTTGAGCCAAAGCTTTATCTTTGTGTTTTTTGATCTGTTTTTCTAAAGCTTCTACGCCTATATCTGTTGCGGCCTCGAAAGTCCTAGCTTTTTCTTTTACAAATAACTCTCCACCGGGTATATTCAACTTTATTTCAACAATTTTATTATCTTCCGCTTCACCATTTTGAAGTTTTAAAAATACTTCTCCATCAGTAATACGGTCATAAAATGTATGTAACTTATTTGTTTTCTTTTCAATATAATCAAGTAATTTTTGATCTGCGGTAAAATGAATTGAATGAATTTGAAGTTTCATGACGACAAAATTTAAAGTGAACAATAGTATGCCTCTAATTCAGACATGGATAAATTTAACGTTTATTATATATTGTTGTTGTTTTATAATGTCTTTTTTTAAAACAAATTATAATTTTATAATGGTGGAAAATGGTTAGGGATTACGTATGTACAACAATATGGTGCAAACGTGGTATACAATTAGTAATTTTACTTTCGTAATTAA
Source organism: Cytophagales bacterium (assembly GCA_014376535.1). GTDB lineage: Bacteria > Bacteroidota > Bacteroidia > Cytophagales > UBA9547 > UBA9547. Next base: position 18,648 of record JACMRH010000315.1, read on the forward strand.
GGGTAACATAACAATGCATTTTAAACCTATACTGTTTTTAATAATTTTCTCATTACATATTTTGTGCCAAGCACAACCAGCCCCAGGGAATGATATGAATATTCCATATTTGGTAACGTTTGGAAAGGAAAGCGATACTAAGTGGGGAGACCATGATTTTGTACAAACTTTTTTTGTGGAAGTTCCAGTCAATATCGGACAGCCATTCTACATCAGAATATTTGATCCTGAAGTTGGTGGTAAAATAGATGAAGCAAAAAATCATTTTAATACGCAAACAAGATTTAGCATTTATGGAGGCAAAGGAGCTGTTTCCGGTGTTGATGCCACAAAAGATTTGCCCGTGGGATCGAAACATACAGGAACTATCTTAAAAACAAAGGTTTTTTCGGTGGACCCCAAAACTGATGGTCAATGGTATTCATTTGGCCCTTTTAATCCCACTGAAGGAGAATTAAATACAACAGAATATAATGGTTACATTTTTAAAATAGTGGCAGAAGGAATTTCAGGGGATGATGGAAACCTTTATAAATATTTCATAAGTTCTTCAGGGAGTGAGAATTCTGCCTTGGAAGGAGCCAATATCTTTACTTATGAGTATACTTTTCGGTTGTTTGATGAAATAGGTTCTATTTCACACATTTATCCATTTGTAACCGATGATGTTGTTGCTGTTCACATTAAAACATTTGATTTAGATGACGACAGTTACATGAGATTGGTTTCGGTAGCTAAAAGAGGTGAGCAGATTAAGGGTAGTAAGGAAGACCTTTGGGAAACAAGTATTCATAACATTGTTAAAGAAGAAAAAAAGACTTCCCTGGACATACAGATTATCAAGTCGAAAACCAAATCTAATAATAATATGGTTATGAGTATTACTAACCAATATGGGAAAAACATACCTTTTTACAATATACCAATTGGTGGCATACCAAAATATAAATACACTATTAAAGTTAAATAATGAGGATACTTTCCTTAGGTGTAATTATATTTATTTTATGTGTTAAGGCACTTGCAAATGACTATCAGATAACCGTTTATACACGGCATCAAGGGTTGCCTCAGGATTATGTTTATACTTTGTTGCAAGACCAAAAGAACTATTTATGGGTTGGAACAGGAAATGGTCTGGTAAAATTTGACGGAAAAACATTTTTACATTATAAAACCAGTAGTGGATTAAAGGAAGATTTTATAACCGCTTCATGTATCACTCCTTTTGGTGAAAGGATTTTTTCTCATTTCGGAGGAAATATTTCATCATTTTATAATGGCCAATTCAAATCTTACACCACTAAAAAGGTTACAACCGCAAGTATTACCAATATCATTTTTAGAAACAATTTTCTTTGGGTTGGAACAAAAGAAGGTGAAGTTATGGCTATTCATAACCATAATAAATCTATTAAGAAGTGGCTTTTAGGGCAATACGAATCTGTTGAGTTTATTGATTCAACAAAAAATGCTTCTAATATCTTAGTTGCAACTGAGGCACTTATCTATTTATTAGAATACAATTCTACTAACAAAACTGAAAAAATTACAAAATACCGGGTTCCAGATGGCAGTGGGATTAAAAGCATTTCCAGGTTAAATTCCCGTAAATGGTTGGTCGCTTCACAGGATAACAATATTTATATTCTAGAGGATTCTGAAAATGGTTTAAAATTTAGCAACCTCTCTATGAGTAAGTTTTCTGCCAATATTGGTTTTATACATAGCACCGGGAATAATAGGTTTTGGCTTACGAATGACGATGGTCTTTGGACCGAATATAAATATTTTCAAAACAATGCCATCCAAATTAGTACTGTAAAATTGCCTGCAAATTTTTCCCATATGGTTCCCAACTTAATGTTTGAGGATAATGAGGGTAATGTTTGGATAGGAACTTTTGGAAGTGGTTTAATAAAATTATCAATTAAAAGAAGCATTTTCTATTCTTTAGGGCCTCAATCTGAAACGAAAGTTAACTCAGTATTAATGTCCTCTTCAAATGACATCTTGCTCGGCACAAATCATGGAATATACCAATCAACACCTAATCTTGGCAAGTTTTCTCTTAGGAATGTAAAATTAAATGATGGGGTAGTATCTATTTGTGAAGTAACTAAGAATGAATTTATCATTGCCACTGAAAACTCTGTTGTTTATCGATGGGATCCCTCTAATGACAAACTTATTAGCTGGACAATTCCAATTAGCGGACAAGATAAGGTAAAACAAATTGTTCGGGATAGGGATAATAATATTTGGATAGCTACCTCATCAGGAGCAATTTTATTTGATGTTAAAAGAAAACAGTTTAGGATTTTTACTATGGAGGACGGCATGGCACATAACTATGTCTATTGTGTTTTTCCTGATTCTCACGGCAGGGTATGGTTTGGAACACATAAATCTGGTTTATCTTATTATAATGGCAAAAAAATTATAACACTTCAATCACCTTTAGATAATTCCGGTTTAGATATAAACTGCTTCTCTGAAGACAATAACGGTAATGTTTGGGTGGGTACTTCAGGTCAAGGATTATTCCTGATAGATAAACAGGATAAGTTTATAAAATTCATTTCTACAGCTGATGGGCTTTTATCAGATTACATTTATTTCTTTCAAAAAGACCTACAAGGAGCAACATGGGTAGGTCATAAAAATGGGTTAGAAAGAATAATAACCAATCCTCATAACAATGCTGTTATATCAGATTATTCTCAATACATAGCAGAAAAGGAATTAACACAAGCCACTTACCAAACTAAAGAGAGTAGTAACATATGGATAGGAGGGTTAAATGTGTGTATCCGATTCGATGTTAGTCCTGAAAATAAGTCTCCTATTGGATCCTATGTTGATATATCAGATTTGAAACTTAATTATGACAATATAAACTGGAGTGAACGCGGCAAAATAAAATATCAAAATGAAATTCCAGATAATCTCATTTTTAAACATAATGAAAACCTGCTAACCTTTACTTTTAATGGTATTTCATTTTCTTACAATGAAAAACTCCGGTACCAATATAAATTATCTGGATTTGATGATAATTGGTCTCTTTTAACAGAACAGAATTTTGTAACTTATAATAAGCTGCCTCCTGGTTCATATACATTTTTAGTTAAATCACGAAATTATGCAGGTATTTGGAGCTCTCAACCTACATCTTTGCACTTTCAAATTACACCACCATATTGGGAAACATGGTGGTTCAGAATTTTATTCTTCCTGATTTTAATTATTTCTGTTTATCTCTTTATTAAAATTCGAACTTCTACATTAAGGAAAAGAAACCAGGCCCTTGAGATTGAGAAAAATAAACTGGAAAATGAAATTAAAGAAAGAAAGCTTGTTGAAAGTAAACTGTTAAAAAGTGAGTTGAGCCTTACTAATACCAACCAGGAACTTAGCACACTTATTTACAGAGCTTCTCATGATTTAAGAGGACCGGTTTCTACTATTTCAGGTTTAGTTAATGTAGCCCACTTACATATTGCAGATAAAGAATCTTTGAATTTCTTCGATATGATCAATACATCCGTGGCCAGGCTTGATCAGATTTTAAAAAAGCTATTCTTAGTATCAGAAATAAAACAAAACGATATTATACCTGAAATATTCAGCATAAGAAATTCCTTAGAAACAGTTATTTCCAGTTTTAAAAGTGAAATAAAGGAAAAGAATTTTAAAATAGTTTATAAAGGGGAGGACTTGAATTTTTGTTCAGATAAAAAGTTATTTGAAACTATAGTCAAAAATATTGTTGATAATTCATTTACTTATAATCGAAAATCAGATCCTGAATTAATTGTTCAGATTACCAGGATAGAAGATTCTGTATTGATAAACTTTTGGGACAATGGAAAAGGTATTAAATCAGAACACCAGATTAAAATATTCGACATGTTTTACAAAGCGAGTGATCTTTCTAAAGGAAATGGCTTAGGTTTGTATATTGCAAAAAATGCCATTCAATTGCTGAAAGGAGAGATATCAGTAAGCAGCAAAGAGAATGAGTTTACACAAATAAATGTTTCTATTCCCGAATATCAAAAAAAGAGTTGAGTATGCATATGAATGAAATGAATGTGGCTTTAACAGAGCTGATAGACAAAAGGAACCATTTGGCTACATTGAGTTATTCCGACACAAAATACGATGAACTGGAAGAGGTTTTACATGAGCTAGAAGATGATTTTCTTGATGAATATGGAGAATACATGGACAAAGTGCTAACTCAGGTTCACGAGAAAAATTTTCCAGAATCAGATGTACTATCTCCTATAGCTTATCTGGCTAAAAAATATGCTGTTAAGAATACTCATCCTGATGGTACTGTTGAATATAACATCCCAGCCAAAGATGGTGTTTGGGTTGAAGCTTATGCTTATCCAAATAAAGACATCAGACTTATATTGCTCGCCAACCCTCCTAGATTAGTCATGCATTTTGATAAGGGGATACAAAAAGAAGTTTGGAATGCAGATAAAGACCATGTTGTAAGTTGAAAATCAAGATAGCCTGTTTTTAAAATTTTCATAATCGAATTTTTTAAGCAGGCTAAACCCCCCATTAGTTTTTATAATTCCAATTGAGGGGTGGGGAACACCATTAAAAGTACTGGTTTTTACCATAGTGTAATGGATCATATCTTCAAAAATGACAGCATCACCTATTTGTAAATCATTTTTGAAACACCAATCTCCCATATAGTCTCCTGACAGACAAGTATTTCCACCTAATCTATATGGTTTGTTGATTCCGTCCGGCTCAAATGCTTCTCTTACTTTAGGCTTATAAGGCATTTCCAGACAATCGGGCATGTGTGCTGTGAAAGATACGTCCAGCATAGCTGTTGTTATTCCATGGTTTTCAACTATATCCAATACTTTAGAATATAAAAAACCAGTCTGCCATGCAAAAGCGCTTCCAGGTTCAAGAATTATATTAACACTATATTTTTTCTTAAAATCCACCAATAGCTTTATAAGATGTTCTATATCATAACCTTGCTTAGTCATTAAATGACCTCCTCCCATATTCACCCATTTGATTTGAGGTAAAAACTTTCCAAATCTTTCAGTAAATGCTGCCAGGGTTTTTTCTAAATCATAGGAGTTTGATTCGCAAAGCGCATGAAAATGTAAACCTTCAACGCCTTCCGGTAGCTTATCCCCAAATTTATCACAAGTAATACCTAATCTGCTTCCAGGTTCACATGGATTATACAAATCTGTTTCAACTTCTGAATATTCTGGATTAACTCTCAGACCAATAGATACCTTGCGTCCTGAATTTTTGATTATTGGATAGAATAAATTGTATTGACTGAGTGAATTAAATGTAATGTGACTGCTTTTTTCAATTATTTCATGAATTTCACTTTCAGAATATACAGGGGCATAAGTATGAGAAAGGGTTTTCATCTCTTCAAAACATAATTTTACTTCATGAAGTGAACTTGCAGTTGCACCATTTATATATTCTCTAATAATGGGAAATACACCCCACATTGAAAAGCCTTTAAAGGCCAGTATAATATCAATATTTGCCCTTTCTTTAACAGACTTAATTAATTCAAGGTTTTTTCTTAATAATTGTTCTTCAAGAACATAGCATGGAGAAGGAATAGATTTGTAATTTTCCATAAAATAAAGTAGGCAACAAAATTACTTGCATATCGGGATTAATGATGTTATTAATCTTTTTTTTAGTTCTTTCGTATCAAAACTTAACATAAGAATATGGCAGAACCTTTGTTAAAAGTTGAAACAATGGCTGATTACGCTGCAAAAGGCGAATCACCAGAAATATTATTTTGGGTAGGTTGTGCAGGATCTTTTGACGATAGGGCCAAACGGGTCACATTGTCTATTGTAAAGATACTGAACCATTTAAATATAAAGTTTGCGGTTTTAGGAACAGAAGAAAGCTGTTCTGGTGATCCCGCAAGAAGGGCTGGAAATGAATTTTTATTTCAAATGCAGGCTATTTCTAATATTCAGGTGTTAAACATGTATGCTGTTAAAAAAATAGTAACTGCATGTCCGCATTGTTTTAATACACTTAAAAATGAATATCCGGATTTAGGTGGTAATTATGAAGTTATTCACCACTCTCAACTTCTACAAAATTTAATTGATGATGGTTCTTTAAAAATAAGTGGAAACGAAGCTTACAAAGGAACAAAAATTACATTTCATGATTCTTGCTACCTGGGAAGGGCAAATAGCGTGTACGATGCTCCAAGGGTTGTTATACAAGCACTAGATGCTGATCTTGTAGAAATGAAAAGAAGTAAAAGTAAAGGCTTATGTTGTGGGGCTGGTGGTGCCCAAATGTTTAAAGAACCTGAAAAGGGTAATAAGGAGATAAATATTGAAAGAACTGAAGAAGCCTTGGCGACCGGGGCCAATATAATTGCAGTTGGTTGTCCGTTTTGCCTGACAATGATGCAGGATGGAATTAAAAATAAAGAGAAAGAGTCAGAAGTGGGAGTATTTGATTTTTCTGAACTTGTTATAAAAGGATTAGGGATATAAAAACAAAAGGACTTACAAGAAGTCCTTTTGTTTTAAAGAAATATAATTAATTAAGCTTGTGATTTAAATGTTGCAAAGTGCACATCTTTCACATTAAGCATTGATTCGTATAATTTCAGGTTGTTTAAAGAATAGTAAATATTTTTACCATCTCTTCTTATTTTAAGAATTCCAAGATTTCTCATTCCACTTAAGTGATGTGAAACAAGAGATTGCTCACATTTTACTTTACGACAAATATCGTTTACGTTCATCTCTCCATTTTTGTACAAAAGGTGAAGAACAGTAATACGTGTTTTGTTAGCTACCGCCTTGAAAACTATGGTAAGTTTCAACGCTTCTTCCGATTCAGCTACACTTAATTGGGCAGTGGTTTTCATTTTATTTGTTTTATGTGGGTAAACTATTTGTAAAATAACCTTACAAAGATAAATACTTGATTTTAAATCTTTTCATAGTTAACAACTCAATTAAAGGTTTTTAATTAGAGGTTAACCCTTATTTTATATTTTTTTATTGTTTTTAAGATTTAAATCACTTTATTTTTTATGCTTGTAGTAAATTATTTAAGATATTAAGTTAATATATAATTATTTATTATACAGTATATTACATAACGCAATTATCTTATATTTTTATAATTGAAATTGTATAATATATTAAACTTAATTTATTGAAAAAGGTTGTGGACTAAAACATAAAAAAAACACTACAAGAGAAAACCATCCCAATAATTTTCTTGTATTATCAATTTTTACTACTTCTGCTTGTGGGTGGTTCACTCCAAGGAACCTTCCAATTACAAATCCGAAAAACAACCAATTGTGGTATCCTTCAACAGAAGGAAATAATAGAACCAGTAAGAATTGTAAACTAGCGATTACCACTGCAGCTAATAGCCTGTTTTTTTTGTCTTCAAAAGAACTATTCAATGCCGAGTAGAGGAAAAGAAGATATAAAGGAAGGGTAATAATCATTTCTTCAAATAGGATTAGAGGATTTAAAATTCCAATTCCAGCAAAAGAGATAAATAATATAAATAGGCCTTTAGAGATAAGAGCATGCTTTTTATGTCCAACCAATCCATATAAAATATGACCACCATCTAATTGTCCTATAGGCAACAGGTTCATTGATGTAAAAAACAATGAAAGATAGCCTGCAAATAATATGGGGTGGTGCATTAATTCATAATGCGGTGGGATCAAGGAAGGATCAGCCACAAATTTTTCAAATAAGGTGAACAATAAATTATCTCCTAAATAGATTACTTCCCAGTTTGATGGTAATTTGTTTACATAATCATGACCATATTGAAGAAACTCAGGAAAAATGGTAAAAATATATTCTTTAGATGGCAGGTGAGTAAACCCGTAAAATAAGACAATAAGTGCTGCAACAAAACCAGCCAAAGGTCCTGCGATTCCAATATCAAAATATTGTTTGTTTGTTAAATCTCTGGTTTTGATCCTTATAAATGCTCCCATTGTTCCAATACTGAGAAACAGACCTGTCCAGAATGGGATATAATATGGTAATGAAACATCCACTTTATGTTTTTTGGCGACGAAATAATGACCAAATTCATGAACAGTTAAAATACCAAGAAATGGTATGGAAAAATACAATCCTTTTAAGATTTTATCCCAGTTAAGCCATTGGACGCTGTTATCAAAAATTAACCTGCCAAACTGCCATTCAGTTCCAGCAAGAGTAGTAGTAATAATTGTGACAATAAATAGGGATAATTGAATTATAAGAGTTTTGGTTTCTTGTTTCATTCCTGGAATTTCAACAAAAGTACTATCTCATTAGTATTTTAACTATTCTTAAATAATTTACGGGTAATTACCTAATTTCGTAAATTACATGTCGTCAACTTAGCCTTTGACACACTCCCGTGCCATATTTAGAATTAAGTGTTAAAGAATTTTCATGATAAACGTTGAAAAGGAGAGGGTTTTAAGGGCCAAGAGAAATAGAGAGTGGAAGAAATGGGGTCCTTATATATCTGAACGTCAGTGGGGTACCGTCCGGGAAGATTATAGTTTATATGGTACTGCCTGGGAATATTTTCCTCATGACCATGCAAGAAGCAGGGCTTATCGATGGGGTGAAGACGGGATTATGGGTATTTGCGATTCCATGCAATACTTATGTTTTGCTGTTGGAATGTGGAATGGTAAAGATGCCCTCATTAAAGAAAGGCTATTTGGTCTTACCGGCAATCAGGGTAACCATGGAGAGGATGTGAAGGAGTATTATTACTACCTGGATTCCACACCTACTCATTCTTACATGAAGATGTTGTATAAATATCCTCAAAAAGAATATCCCTACGACGAAATAGTTAAAGAAAATGCAAAACGTGGACGAAAAGATCCTGAGTATGATCTAATTGATACAGGGGTATTTGACGGCAACAAATACTTCGATGTTTATACTGAATATGCAAAAGAAGATGCGGAAGACATTTGCATTAAAATAACTGTAATTAACAGGGGGCCTGATAAGAGTACAATCCATTTACTTCCAACTGTTTGGTTTAGAAATATTTGGGCCTGGTCACAGGATACATATAGGCCTGGAATGCAGGCAAGTAAAAATACGGGAGTAGTAAATATTGAACATAAAGATCTTGGTGGGTATAATCTTTATTACGAGGGAAAGCCTGACCTTTTATTCTGTGAAAACGATACTAACCATGTACGAATCTATGGACATAAGAAAAATGCCGGATATGTAAAAGATGGTGTAAATAACTATTTGATAGATGGTGAAAAAGCCGCTGTAAATCCTGCATTAAAAGGGACTAAATGTACTTTACATTATAAACTGACAATTCCCGCCGGAGAGCAGAAAACTATTCATATCAGGATGTCTGATAAATCTATAGTTGAGCCTTTTGAAGAGTTTAATCAGGTAATGTCTGCCCGGAAATTGGAGTGCGACATTTACTATGATGAGCTTCAGAAAAATATAACTTCAGAAGACGAGCGTAATATTATGCGCCAGGCATTAGCGGGCATGCTAATAACCAAGCAGTTCTATTTTTATGATGTAGATGTTTGGATTAAAGGCGACGCATTATCTGCTCCGCCAACAGAAAGGGTGTATGGAAGAAATACACATTGGAAGCATATTAAAAACATGGAAATTATTTCCATGCCAGATAAATGGGAATATCCATGGTATGCAGCCTGGGATTTAGCATTTCATTGCATCCCTTTAGCTATTGTCGATGCTGATTATGCAAAAAGACAGTTGATTCTGTTTTTAAGAGAATGGTATATGCACCCAAACGGGCAGATACCAGCCTATGAGTGGCATTTTGGAGATGTAAATCCACCCGTTCATGCCTGGGCGTGCTGGAGGGTCTATGAAATTGAAAAAGACCAGAATAAAGGAATTGGCGATGTAAATTTCCTCGAAAGGGTATTTCATAAATTGCTTTTAAACTTCACCTGGTGGGTGAATAGGAAAGATAGCGAAGGAAAAAACATTTTTGAAGGTGGATTTCTTGGTTTAGATAATATTGGAGTTTTTGATAGAAGTCATGCTTTGCCAAAAGGTGGAAGACTTGAGCAGGCCGATGCAACAGGCTGGATGGCTATGTATTCTCTTAACATGCTCCGAATCTCAATTGAATTAGCGAAATTCAATTCAGCCTATGAAGATGTAGCATCAAAATTCCTTGAACACTTTTTACTGATTGCAGGTGCTATAGCCAACTTCAGCGGAAGTGATTTGAATTTATGGGACGAAAAGGACGACTTTTTCTATGATGTGCTTCACACAGCAGATGCTGGATTGCAACATTTGAAAATACGGTCCATGGTAGGACTAATACCTTTGTATGCTATCGAAACACTTGAACCTGAAGTTTTGGATCGACTCCCTCATTTCAAACGTCGAATGGAATGGTTTTTCAGTTATAGACCTGAATATAAGCAACTTATCTCCATGTGGAAAAGGCCTGGTTCAGGCATCAGACGAAGATTTTCCGTTTTAAAAGGTACCAGGTTGATAAAGGTTTTGAAAAGAATGCTAGATGAATCTGAATTTCTGGGTGAATATGGAATAAGGGCTTTATCAAAATATCACAAAGAAAATCCTTATACTTTTGAGACAGAACATGAAAAACTAACAGTAAGTTATCAACCGGCAGAATCTGATTCCGGAATGTTTGGAGGTAATTCTAATTGGAGAGGTCCAATATGGTTTCCAGTTAATTACTTATTGATAGAGTCATTATACAAGTTCCATAACTATTATGGTGATGAATTTACAATTGAACATCCCACAGGTTCTGGTAAAATGATGTCCTTGAAAGAAGTTGCAGATGAATTGAGTAACAGACTTATTAATATATTTAAAAAGGATTCAAAAGGAAACAGACCAGTTTACGGCACAAGAGAAAAAACTCAAACTGACCCTCATTTCAAAGACCATATTTTATTTTATGAATTCTTTAACGGTGATACTGGGGAAGGGGTAGGAGCAAGTCACCAAACGGGCTGGACTGGATTAGTGGCAGATCTGATATTTAAAAAGTACAACAATAAATATTATTAGAATTAGTTATTTAAAAACGAAAGCGTGGCATTTGACACGCTTTTTTTTTGAGAATTAATCGAACATTTGAATCTAAGAGTGCTTAAATATTTAAAATAATTTGTAATTTAAATAAGTTAACATACTAAAGTAACTTCACATGTCTAACCAAAGATATCCAATTCCACCGTTTACCTTAGAAACTGCAAAGCAAAAAGTTCAGGCCGCAGAAGATGCCTGGAATTCTAAAGATGCAGATAGAGTGAGCCTTGCATATACCTTTGATACTGAATGGCGTAACCGATCTGAATTTCTAAAAGGCCGCGAAGAAGTTAAAGCCTTTCTAATTCGTAAATGGGACAGAGAGCAGGATTATAAGCTTAAAAAAGAATTGTGGACCTTTTCTGAAAACAGAATTGGAGTAAGATTTGAATATGAATGGCATGACCATTCAGGCCAATGGTTTAGGTCTTACGGAAATGAAATGTGGGAATTCGACGAAAACGGATATATGGACAAACGATATGCCAGTATAAATGATTTGGCCATAAAGGAAGTAGATAGAAGGGTGTTTTAGGCAGAAGGGTAATGGCTTTTAGGTAATAGCAAATACTAGACAATTGCTTTTTGTTATTTATGGAGTAATACTAAAGATATTCATCTTCCAGGCTGTATTCGCAACTCACAACCCAAAACTCACAACTGAATTAGATATTCATTAAAGATTCACGTCTTCTCATTTTGCCAGCAGGAATCCCGAACATCATTTTGAAGCGACGGCAGAAATAGGCAGTGTCTTTGTAACCAACCTGTTTGCCAATTTCCCTGATGCTGTATTTGGTGGTTCTCAATAAATGAACTGCCATCTCCATTCTTTGATATTCTATATAATCCTGAGGATTTATTCCAGTCAGCATTTTAAAGTACTGTCCTACATAATCTTCAGAAACATTTGCCACATCAGCTAATACAGCGTTTGACAAATCGCCACTCAAATGGTTTTTGATAAAAGTAAAAATGTCAATAAGACGAGGATCTTTGAAATAATTACTGTTGGTTGCAAGCTGTTCTACAAATAAACGTTTGTCAAGAATAAACCTGATAATCTCAATCACAATCATTTCAGCAAAAAGCTTGATAAAGCGTTCTTTACCAACTTTATTGCCCATATTTTCTGTAATTAGGTCAATTATAAGTTGCGCTAATTTTTCGTCTCCTTGGACAACAAATGGAGGAATATCAAGTGAAGTGAAAAAGTTAACAGAATCAAATACTTTAGCTTCAAGACTTAGGTATGTGTAGCTTTCCTGATCCTGCCCAACAATTAATTGTGGGTTCCTGTTTGTATTTATGTATTTTTCTTTGTTATTAATGAAATCTTCATTTTTCAATTTAATAGTTGTTCCGCTTCCATAAGTTATAGGAACCAGTTTACCTGCTGGAATGAAAAGAACATCACCTTCTTTTACTTTTTCACTTTCTTTACCAAAAGTTATTTCACCTTTATGTAATAAAACGACAAGATTTTCAACATCATAAAAGTTTTCTATTGTGTGGGTCTTTAAAATTTTAATATTTTTAGATCTTAAGTACCTAACACTTAGCGATTCAATTATTTTATTGTAGTCTTCCATTTTAAAATACTATTTAGCTGTTGTATAGATAATTTAGGTTTAGGCAGTTATCCATATATTACAAATATATTTAAACGAAATTGGAATAAAAAAGGAAATTGCATTATTTTTATTTGAAAAGGTAATATGATTTTGTTTGTTTTTTTAATCTTTACTAAAATTCGTTTTTTGTATCTAAGAATAGTTAAATTCTTATCTAAAAACAACATCATAATTCTCATTTAAAAATTCCTCATTCAATCATTCTTAAGTATTTCGAAGGAATTTTTGCTCAATAATTAAGAATTCTCTTCACATACAGGTAAAAATCTTACCCAAAACCGAATTATAGATTAAATTTGCAATCCTTTTCAGATCTACAAAAATGTTAAAAATTATTACAGGCGGAATAGCCAAGCTGTTTGGATCTAAGTCAGACAGAGATATCAAAGAAGTGTTGCCAATTGTTGAAAAAGTAAAAGCTGAGTATGCGAAACTTCAGTCTATAAGTGATGATGAGTTAAGAAATCAAACAGCCATTATCAAAGGGATAATCAGCCAAAAATTATCTGTAATTGACAATAGATTATTAGAATTAAAAAACAAGCTTGACGATTCTAAATTAGATGTAGCGGCAAAAGAGGCAATTTTTAGTGAAACTGATAAGTTAGAAATTGACAGAAATAAACAACTTGAAGTAGTGTTAATGGAAGTTTTGCCGCTTGCTTTTGCAACTGTAAAAGAAACTGCAAAGCGATGGAAGGAAAACCATAAACTGACAGTAAAAACTACAGATCACGATAAATATATCGCAGGAAGAAGAACTGGTGTTGAAATAATTGGAGATACCGCTATTTGGCACAATAAGTGGAAAGCAACCAGTACTGAAGTGACCTGGGATATGGTGCATTATGATGTTCAAATACTTGGTGGAGTTGTACTTCATCAGGGGAAAATTTCTGAAATGGCTACAGGAGAGGGAAAAACTCTTGTTGCTACTTTACCTGCCTTTTTAAATGCCTTAGCCAGCCGTGGTGTTCACATTGTAACTGTAAATGACTACCTGGCCAAACGAGACAGCGAATGGATGGGTCCGCTGTTTGAATTCCATGGTTTGAAAGTGGATTGTATAGACAAGCATGAACCTAATACTCAAGAAAGGAAAAACGCTTATCTGGCTGATATAACTTACGGTACCAATAATGAGTTTGGCTTTGATTATTTGAGAGATAACATGGCTAAAAGTGTTGAAGAACTCGTTCAACGTAAACACCATTATGCCATGGTGGATGAGGTTGACTCAGTTTTAATAGATGACGCACGTACACCTTTAATAATTGCCGGACCTGTACCGAAAGGAGATGAGCACGAGTTTTATGATTTGAAACCCCGAGTTTTAAAACTTGTGGATGCACAAAAAAAACTAACAGCAGATTATTTAAACGCAGCAAAAAAAGGTCTGACAGAAAAATCTGATGATAAAGAAGCTGCGTTATCATTATTCAGATCTTATCGTGGATTGCCTAAAAGCAAGCCTCTCATTAAGTATTTAAGTGAAGGCGGCGTAAAAGTTACTTTACAGAAAACTGAAAATTTCTATCTCCAGGACAATTCAAAGGAAATGCCAAAAGCTGATGAACCTTTGTATTTTACCATTGATGAAAAGCACAATAGCATTGAATTAACTGACAAAGGAATTGATTTAATCACCAATGAAGGTGAAGATCCTCATTTCTTTATTCTCCCTGACTTATCAACCTCACTTGCTAAAGTAGAGAAAGACATGTCCTTGAATACAGAACAGAAATTCGAAAAGAAAGAACAAGTTATTGCAGACTACACTATTAAAACCCAAAGGATCCACACAGTTCAGCAATTATTAAAAGCCTATACATTATTTGAGAAGGATGTCGAATACATAGTTGTAGACAATAAAGTAAAGATTGTTGATGAGCAGACAGGTCGTGTTATGGAAGGTCGTCGTTATTCAGATGGACTGCACCAGGCTATTGAGGCGAAAGAAAATGTAAAAATTGAAGACGCTACTCAAACCTATGCTACAGTAACTTTGCAGAATTATTTCAGGATGTACCACAAACTGGCTGGTATGACAGGTACTGCAGAGACTGAAGCTGGTGAATTCTGGGAAATTTATAAGCTTGATGTAGTTGTAATCCCAACTAACACAAAAGCGTCTAGAAAAGATGAACAGGACAAGGTTTTCAGGACAACGAGAGAGAAGTTTAATGCTGTCGCTGAAGAAATAGTTGAATTAACAGGAAAAGGAAGACCTGTTCTTGTTGGAACTACTTCTGTTGAAATTTCAGAGCTTTTAAGCCGTATGTTAAAAATGCGGAATATTAAGCATAACGTGCTGAATGCCAAGCAACATCAGAAAGAAGCAGATATTGTAGCAGAAGCTGGAAAACCCGGAACTGTCACTATTGCAACTAACATGGCTGGACGTGGTACAGACATAAAGTTAACTCCTGAGTCAAGAGCTGCCGGTGGACTTGCCATTATAGGGACAGAAAGACATGAATCAAGAAGGGTAGACAGACAGTTAAGAGGTCGTTCTGGTCGTCAGGGAGATCCGGGAACAAGTCAGTTCTTTGTTTCTCTTGAGGATAACTTAATGAGGCTTTTTGGTTCAGAAAGAATTGCCAGTCTGATGGTTAGAATGGGTATTGAGGATGGAGAAGTGATTCAGCATAGTATGGTGACTAACTCTATTGAACGTGCCCAGAAAAAAGTTGAAGAGAACAACTTTGGAATGCGTAAGCGTTTGCTTGAGTATGACGACGTGATGAATTCTCAACGTGAAGTTGTGTACAGAAGAAGAAGAAATGCACTTTATGGTGACAGGTTGCAAATTGATGTTCTGAACATGATCTATGATTCCTGTGAAAACATCATTGCATCTTATCATGCAGGAGGGAAAGGGGAGTATGAGGCAATGTTGCTTAATACTATTACTATACTGGGTGTGGAACCTCCTTTTTCAGAAGAAGAATTTGTTAAATTCAAAGCTGATCAGTTAACTGAAAAATTATACAGTGCAGCTTTAGAACATTATAATCATAAAAACAAGAATCTAATAGACCACACATTTCCTCTTTTTAAAGATTTGTATAATCACAGAAGAGATGTAATTGAAAATGTAGTGATTCCGGTAGGAGATGGGATAAAACAGATGAACATTGTAACTCCTCTGATTAAAACTCATGATACTGATGGTAAGGAGTTAATTACAAATATTGAAAAGTATTCAAGTTTAGCATTTATTGACGATGCCTGGAAAGAGCATTTAAGAGATATGGATGATTTGAAACAGTCTGTTCAAAATGCTGTTTATGAGCAAAAGGATCCATTGCTTATTTACAAAATGGAGTCTTTTAATCTTTTCAAAGGATTTATTGGAAAGTTGAATGAGGAAACTGTTCAGTTTTTGACCAGAAGTAAAGTAATGTCAGATGAAGCTCCTGTTCCACAGCAAGCGGTAAGAATTCCTGAGCGTCCACAAAGACAGAATTATTCTGAAACCAAAGAAGAGATAAGGTCAGTTTTAAGTTCACTTGAAAGACCAGAGACATTAGAAGCTGAGCGGCCTAAACTGGTACCATTGACTTCACAGAAAATTGCAAATAGAAATGATAAAGTATCTGTACAATATATGGATGGTACAGTGAAAAAGGATGTGAAATTTAAACAGGTAGAGGAAGATATTCAGAACAATCGCTGCATACTTCTGGAATCATAATATGCTAAGTAAAAAGGTTTATCTTAATCTAGGTGCTTTTGTGATCTTGATCATATCAGCACCCATATTTGCCCAGCAAGTGGTAAAACCTGCCGGTGATGATCCTGATATTGCCATGTATCGGATTAGATTTAAACCAGAACTTCCATTTGCAAAAACGGCAGATACTATACAAAATGTCGCTTCTAAGGTTTTTATTGAGCCTAAAGAAGACGTTACCAAAAAACTGAACAGATCATTAGATTCCGTTTACGTAAAAAATAAGCAGATCAAATATTCTCAGGGATACCGTATTCTGGTTTATTCAGGAACAGATAAGGTTGAAATGAGTGAAATAAGACAAAAGGTGTATAAGCAATTTAGGGACATTGAATTATACACTCAATTCAAAGCACCAGATTATAGGATCACGTTCGGTGATTATATTGACAAAATCCAGGCACACAATGTGCTGGTAAAAATACTTCCTTCAATTCCTGGTGCTTTGATTATTCAAGACCAGATAAATATACATAAGTAAAAGCCTTTATTTATTGTAGCATCAATTGTGTATATTCCAATTTATACACGAATAGATTTTAAATTAATTGATCAAAACAAATCACCTTGTGTCGCAACATTCTCATGCTTATAAGGAATTATTAAATTTTCGTCATTAAATCCAGGCTTATTTATCCGGTTTGAGACTGTATAAAAATTTAACATACTCTCCGAATATTGTGTAATAATTTCTATGGCTTCTTTTCCATTAATATCGGAATCCAACCAAAGGCTTTCTTGTTCAGGTGATAATATTGCTGGCATTCTATGGTGAATAAAACTTAGTTTGGAGTTAGGTTCCATGGTTATCAGGGAAAAACTTAACACATTAGTATCTTCATTTGTTTCATAAATTCCCGCAAAGGCAAATAACTCTCCATTATTTATTTGAACGTAATAGGGAATCTTAATTTTACCAATAGTTTTCCATTCGTAATAACCATCCGCAATTACAATGCATCGTTGGTTTTCAATAGGACCTTTAAAGGATTTTGTTGTCAAAATTCCTTCTAATGTCGCATTGACAAAAGAAGCTTGAGAAGCCAGGTTTAAGGACCAGGCAGGGACTAATCCCCACTTCGCATTTATGATTGTTTGAGTTTTCTTGTTTGTAACAATTGGTAGTAAGCTGGAAGGGCAAGCATTATAATTGGGTTCAAATTGCATACCCGGATCCGCATAAGATTTAAACCGTTTTTCAATTTCTGCTTTTGTTGATTTGAGTGTATATCTTCCGCACATAAAAATGATTGCAAAACAACTTTAAAGTAAGTTATGGAATATTTAAAGTAGGAAAGCCAAATTTAAAAGCCTCATAAAATAGACTATCTTTTACTTTTTAAATCTCTAAAGATTATATCAATTTATAAATCTATTTCATCATAAAATTTAATTGTCAAAAATAATAGTTACTGTAATATTTTCAATTTTAATCATACATAATTTTCAATCCTTAGCTCAATCTTATCAATACAAAGCCTAGTGGGGATTGCGGGGAGATGGTGTTGAGCAATTCAAAGACCCGTATGGCTTGGCGATAGAAAAAAATGGGAATGTTAATACCGCTGATCTTTCATCAAACAGGGTAATCAAATTCTCACCAAATGGTACTTTCATTTCAACCGAAGCTGGATTAGGTAGTGGAATTGGGAAACTTAACCGTCCGCATCAAATTTCTTTTGACTCATCAGGTGGATTATATGTTGCTGATAATTATAATCACAGGATTCAAAGATTAGGGGTTAAACGAATACAATTTGGCCAATATGTTACTGGAAATGGGCAATTTAGTAACTCAACTGGTATTACTGTGGACAAAAGTCAGAATATTTATGTTGTTGATTTTAATAATTGCAGAATTCAAAAATTCAATAGTTCTCGGATGTATTTAAAACAGTGGGGGGCAAGAGGTTCAGGCAATGGACAGTTTAATGAACCTATGAACGTAACTACAGATAACCTTGGCAATGTTTATGTAACAGATAGCAAAAATAGCAGAGTGCTAAAATTTGATAGTTCTGGTATTTTTATTTCCAAATGGGGTTCAATTGGATCTGGAAATGGGCAATTTAATCTTCCAATAGGTATTGCGGTTGATTCCAGTAACAATGTTTTCGTTGTGGATTCGAAAAATTCAAGAATTCAAAAGTTTTCAAGCTCTTGTGCTTACTTAACCCAATTTGGAAGCTTTGGTTCCTGAAATGCAGAATTTTCAACTCCCTAAGAAGTTGCTGTTAACTCTAATGGAGATGTTTATGTTATGGATAATTTGAATTTTAGGGTTGAGATATTTGAAACTACTCCTATTATTACCTTTATAAATAACAATTATGCAACAGAAAACTCTGCTGAGATGATTTCGTTTTCAACTGAAATAGTTACAAATACTAAAGAAACCACTGATATTTCCATATGTGATTTAACAGGAAAAATTATGTTTTTTGGAAGAACTACCAGGTCAATAAAATATACCCATAAATCAGACCAGAATATTTTTGGTTAAAACAATAAATGAGGCAGGAGCGAAGGTTCAAAAAGAAATTGTTCAATAAATCAGCTAAACATCTTTAAATTGTATTATCAATTTCGATGATAAATGTTGATCCATTATCCTCGTTAGGATTAAACGTTATACTTCCGTTTATTTTTTTAAGAGACATCTTAACAATATAAAGGCCTAAACCACTTCCTGTTACACCTTCTTTTACCCCTTCTCTAAAAAACATATTGAATACATTTGCTTGATTAGATTTAGAAATTCCGACTCCATTGTCAGAAAATTGAATCATTGCATTAAGCTTATCAATTTCAATCCTGATATTTAATTTGGCATCCTTAATATCTTGCCTCTGGTACTTAATCGCATTTTCAACTATATTTAAAAATACCGAATAAATTATAGGTTGGTAAGAATAAAATGCCTCCTTTTGATGTATTTCGGTTTGTATCGTTATTTTTTCAAAGTCTGGCATATAACGCAAACTTTCCGTTACACTCGATATTAATGCCTGAAAATCAATTACTGACAAGTTTTCATGATCATATTTCTGTACACTGTTAAGCTGAACAAAATCTGAAGTTATCTTGTCCAGGTTTTTGGCACTGCTTTGAATAAGTTTAAAATACTTATCACGATCGGTTTCATCCAGTATTCCTAAATAAGCTAATCCTAAAATAGATTTTAAAGGACCTTTTATATCATGAGAAAGCCTGTAAAAGAGGGTATCTAACTCATTCACCTTTTCATTAATAATATTATTCTGAATTTGTAAAACGCTGGTTCGTTCATTCACTTTTTCTTCCAATAATTTATTCATTTTTTCAGTCAGCGATTTTTCCTGTATCATTCGTCGCAGCCATGATCCTAATGCTAATGACAGAAAGAGAATTTCAACTATAGCTCCGAAATTCAAAGAATAAGCAGTGAAAATATTGGATTCTACAATGCATGCAACACGTAATGAATTGATAATAAATGCACAAAGCAAAACAGAAAAGCCTATGGTAAAATATAAGGCTGGTTTAAATCCTCTTCTGTACGAATGAATTGCAGATAAATAGGCCACAATAAAAGGAATGTAATCGTAATACATCAATATTGAAACGAAGAAATCATTATCATCTTCGATGAAAACAGTTGTTAGTCTTAGCAAGATCCAGATCATCATTCCTTTCCAAACAATTGGAGATTTCCTTCTTACTTCTAAAAATTCACAGAAGTAAAAAGTGTATGGTATCAGCATAACTAATCTTGAAATCACAATTGAGTGGGAATTTATTATCGGAAAATCAGGCCAGATGTATTGAAATCCTGTTCCATCCTGGCACATAAAGAAAATTCCGAAACCTGTTAAAAAGAGTGAATAATACAGAAAAACAATCTTTCTGAAAGACAAGAGCATAAAAAGGCTGAACATGGCAACAATGCCTATCATGCCATAAAAAATACCTAGTAAATAATATTCACCTATTGCGTAAGATGTAAAAACATCAAATCTGCGTATGAAAATTTCAAAACTAGCATGTTGCTTCGTTTTAATCCTAAAATAGCAAGTAAGTGTATCGGAAGAATAGGGTAGGAGAAACTCAAAATTTTTGTGACCGATTGGCCTTTTTTGAAAATGATAAGTATCGCCTTGATTAGATTCAATAAAACCACTGTCAGTTTTCAGGTATAATGAAATGTGGTTTATCCTGAAATTAAATGATTCAATAAGCCATTGCTGCCTCCAATGAGTTTTATTAATAATTTTGAATTTATACCAATAAGCAGAATTGCGGTTTGTATTTCTTAACATGTTCTC
>JACMRH010000316.1 GCA_014376535.1 Cytophagales bacterium
ATAATATACAAACAAAAAAGGCTTTCAGAAATGAAAGCCTTTTTTGTTGAAAAAGTTATGTTGACAAAAAGAA
This sequence comes from Cytophagales bacterium, assembly GCA_014376535.1. Lineage (GTDB taxonomy): Bacteria > Bacteroidota > Bacteroidia > Cytophagales > UBA9547 > UBA9547. The sequence goes on from JACMRH010000316.1 coordinate 74, forward strand.
AATATCGATGATAGTTGTTACCGGTGCATCAGGATTTATAGGTAGTTGTTTGATTGCAAGGCTAAATGCTGATAATTTTAATTATATCATTGCCGTTGATGATTTCTCTATTGGAATTGAAAATATTCAAAATCTGAAAGGTAAAAAAATCCAGGAATTTGTTGACAGGAAGGATTTTATAAAATGGCTAGAGGTAAATAATGAATTGGTTGAGTTCATTTTTCATTTAGGAGCCAGAACAGATACAACCGAGTTTGATTTTGAATTATTGAGAGAGTTGAACACTGAATATTCCAAGAAAATTTGGAAAGCATGTTGTGATTATCAAATTCCCCTTGTATATGCCTCATCAGCTGCCACTTATGGTAATGGCGAGTTTGGATATGACGATGACCATTATGGTATTCAAAAACTTCAACCTTTAAATCCTTATGGTATTTCTAAACAGGAATTTGATGTTTGGGCATTAGAGCAAAATGAAAAACCATTTTTCTGGGCTGGTTTGAAGTTTTTTAATGTTTATGGTCCAAATGAATATCACAAAGACAGAATGGCTTCTGTCATTATGCATGCTTATAATCAAATACAAAAGAGCGGTTCTATGAAGTTGTTCCGCTCCCATAATCCTGATTACCAGGATGGTGGCCAGATGCGAGACTTTATTTATGTTGAAGACATTTTAAACATTTGCATCTTCCTGATGCATCATCGTAAAAACAGTGCGATTTACAATGCCGGGACTGGTACAGCGCGTACATTCCTTGATTTAGCGAAGGCTACATTTAAGGCAATGGGTGTTGAAGAAAATATCCAGTTTATCGACACTCCGGAAGACATTAGGGATAAATACCAGTATTTTACAGAGGCTAAAATGGATAAATTAAAGCTTATAGGCTATACTCAGGAATTTACTTCACTTGAAAAAGGAGTTGAGGATTATGTAAAGACTTATTTGGTTGAGAAGAGATATTTGTAATTGAATTTTGAATTAATTCGCTGATGGGTATAACCATTAACAAGTTTAATGCTCTTACTTTTTTTGATGCCAAAAAAAGTAACAAAAAAGGCACGAACGCCAAAAATCTCACTTTCCTTTTCACACAAACCCTTCACACCTGCTGGAAAAGTAAGATTCACTCTGGCCTTCGATGCCCTCGCGCTACACTGTTCGCAATTAATTGAAATCTTGCAAAATGGTTTACAAATGGCCTTGGAAGAAATGGCGTTAAGAATTTCTTTAGGAGCAAGGGGAAAAGAAATACTGCTTGCCCGATAGCCTAAATAAATGAGTCCTATTGAAAATTCCTGTTCGCAGGATTTCGCGTGAGGGAAAAGAAATTTAGTCATTTCTTCCATAGCCTTGAATTTTTGGTTCTTTTTCTTCAAGGAAAAAGAACTCTGAATTAATGTTTAAGACAAGATTTTCCAGAGTAATAACCGATCAAATTCTGACCGGTTATTTATTCCTTTTAATTTGCTACAGCATGCTTCTCAACATTTTCAAAAGCCACAACACCGTCAAGTGCCATGTTCACTACTATATGGCTGTCTTTCTTAACTTTACCCGCCAGAATTTCTTTTGATAAAGCATTCAAGATTCGGTTTTGAATAAGCCTTTTCAATGGCCTTGCGCCAAATTGTGGGTCGTAACCTTCTTTTGACAAATATTCAATCACATTATCGTTCGCATCGATTTGCACTCCACTTTCAAGCAGTCTTTGCTGAATTTGTTTCCATTGTATAGCAACGATTTTATGCACTACATTCTGCATCAGTGGTTTGAACATCACAATTTCATCTATCCTGTTTAAGAATTCGGGACGTATTGTTTTTTTCAACAGGGCAAACACCTCTTCTTTGGTTTTGTCAATTATGTCAAGTTGGGCAAATACATCTTTTTGCTCGAACTTTTCAAAATTGTCCTGGATCACATGTGCTCCAGCATTACTGGTCATGATAATGATCGTATTTTTAAAATTGGCAATCCGACCTTTGTTGTCCGTTAGACGGCCATCGTCTAATACCTGCAACAAGATATTAAAGGTATCGGGATGCGCTTTTTCAATTTCGTCCAGCAATACAACAGAATATGGTTTGCGACGCACAGCCTCAGTTAGTTGACCACCTTCATCATAACCTACATATCCGGGTGGCGCTCCAATCAATCTGCTTACAGAATGCTTTTCCTGGTATTCACTCATGTCTATTCTGATCATTGAGTTTTCATCGTTGAATAAGTAATCTGCCAAAGCTTTTGCAAGCTCTGTTTTTCCAACCCCAGTCGTTCCGAGAAAAATAAATGAACCGATTGGACGTTTTGGATCATGCAACCCAGCTCGGCTCCTGCGAACAGCATCGGCCACTGCTTCAATCGCTTCTTCCTGTCCGGCAACTCTTTTTCCAAGTTCCACTTCCATGTTCAGAAGTTTTTCCCTATCGCTTTGCAACATTTTAGAAACCGGAACACCAGTCCACTTGGCCACAATTTCTGCAATATCCTCACTTGTAACTTCCTCTTTCAAAAGAGGATGTCCATGTTCACGCATTTCTGTGATCTGGCGGTTTAGTTCCTCCAGTTTGGTTTCGCTTTCCTTGATTTTACCATAACGAAGCTCTGCAACTTTACCATAGTCGCCGTTTCTTTCTGCCTGGTCAGCTTCAAGTTTACTTCTTTCTATATTTTCTTTCTCTTGTTTAATAGCATGGATCAAGTTTTTTTCGCTTTGCCATTTCGCCTTTAGAGAATTTCTTTTTTCTGTTAGTTCGGCTAATTCACGGGAATACAGATCTTCTTTTTCCTTGTCATTTTCGCGCTTCATTGCCTCACGGGCAATTTCCAGCTGCATTATTTTACGCTGGACTTCATCTAATTCTTCCGGTACTGAATCTATTTCAATCCTAAGTTTAGCAGCAGCTTCATCCATCAGGTCAATTGCTTTGTCTGGAAGGAAACGATCACTTATATATCGGTGTGAAAGTTCTACAGCAGCAATGATTGCTTCATCCCTGATCCTGACTCCATGGTGAACCTCATACTTTTCCTTAATTCCACGTAGGATAGATATAGCATCTTCTACAACAGGTTCATCTACTATAACTGCCTGGAACCTTCTTTCTAATGCCTTATCTTTCTCAATGTATTTTTGATATTCTTTGAGAGTGGTTGCACCAATTGCATGTAATTCTCCACGTGCAAGTGCGGGTTTAAGCAAGTTTGCTGCATCCATTGCAGATTCACCACCTGAACCGGCACCGATTAATGTGTGTATTTCGTCTATAAAAAGGATTATTTCCCCTTCAGCATCAGTCACTTCTTTGATAACTGATTTCAATCTTTCTTCAAATTCTCCTTTGAATTTTGCTCCTGCAACAAGCAAACCCATGTCGAGTGAAACAATAATTTTGGATTTGAGGTTTTCCGGAACATCTCCGCTGACTATTCTTTGAGCAAGACCTTCAACGATTGCCGTTTTACCAACTCCTGGCTCACCAACCAGCATTGGATTGTTTTTTGTTCTTCGTGATAATATCTGAAGAACCCTTCTTATCTCTTCATCACGGCCAATTACTGGGTCTATTTTGCCTGCTTTTGCAAGTTCATTCAGGTTTTTTGAATATTTTTCGAGTGACCTGTATTTGCCTTCAGCATGCTGATCTGTTACTTTACTATCTCCACGAAGTTCTTTGATTGCCATTTTCAATGCTTTTTCATTAAAGCCGGCATCTTTCATCAATTGAGATATTTTATCAGATCCCGATAGAAGGCCAAGATAAATATGTTCAAGTGACACAAACTCATCACCAAACTCTTTCAGGTAATTCGTCGACTTGTTTAATGCGTTATTTGCTTCGTTGGAAAGGTAGGGGCTACCACCTGAAACTTTTGGATAGGCCGTAACATAAGAATCTAAGGCAAGCTCAAAATTCTTTCTGTTGACATTTAATTTTTTGGTCAGGAATGATGATACATGCTCATCTGTTAATAAAACACCTTTTAAAATATGCCCGGTTTCAATGGCTTGTTGTCCATTTGCTCCTGCAATTTCTGAGGCTTTTTGAACAGCTTCCTGAGCTTTTATTGTGTAATTATTGAAGTTCATAATCCTTTTCAATTAATGAATAGACTTGTTCAAAAGCTGTTCCACAATTAAATATGGAAATTTTGTCAGATTTAAATGAAGGAATTACTGTTTTTATGACAAATTTTCAGAATTATCTAACTCAATATTTTTAAATATGAGCGTGTGCTGAGTTTTAAAGATTCTTCTTCAAACTGTTTTAGTTGGACGAATTGACTTAACCTGAATTATTTCATTTACCTGAGCTTAACCATCAATATATTTTAATTTTAAATCTATGTCAATGTGGGTCAAAACAAATACTGTTGCTCTATATTGAACAGTAATTGATTTGTATCAAAAAATACTTTTACAGTATAGGTAAATGAAAAATTAAATAAACCAGTCCTAAGTTTTTCATTACCTGATGTACCATGCATACTTCTGCATATCAGTGTGGTAATTCATTGTAACATTAAAAGGCTTATTGATTTGATATGACAGCATTAGCATACAAACTTATTGTAATTATGCTTTACTAATTCTGCAAACTTTTTAAAGTTGAAGACATTACAATATTGCTTTTCTTGATTTCCTCCTCATTTAAATCGAATTTGAGGCTGTCACCTTCAAGAAAGAAA
>JACMRH010000317.1 GCA_014376535.1 Cytophagales bacterium
AAAAAATGGCACCTTTCACTTTGTTTTGATTAGGATCGATAACATAGTTCGAGGATGTTTCAAAATCAACATTTGTTAACACTGATTGTTGAAATACAGCATCATCCAGGTTACAATCAGCAAAAACTGAATTAGTTAAAGTTGAGGCTGAAAAATCTGAGCTTTTTAATGAACACTTGTAAAAACTTGTTTTAGGAAGCTTTTTATTAGCGAAAGAAGAGTAATCCATCATACAATTGCTAAAGCCCACACTAAAAAAAGCATCGGTACATTCGCTAAAAACAACTCCCATTAATTTACAATCTTTAAAAGCCGCATTTACCAGCGTCGATCCATTAAGCTTGGCCAGTGAAAAATTGCATTGAATAAAATCGCAATCTGTAAAGCGACTGTAAAGCAATTTGCAATCTGAAAAATTACAATTTTTAAAGGTGCAGGTCTCGAATTCCTTATGAGTAAATCCTTTTCCAGACCAATCTATATTCTCGAAGCTTTTGTTGTGTTCCATGAGATTAAATATCTAAAAAATTTAGGTTTATGATTGGATCTTATGACATTTATCAACTCCAAGGACAAAACAAAAGTAATTCAGTGAACCCTTTCCTATTGTATTTTTAGGAATAATAATAATTGTAATATTGATTTGGATCTCCAGCTTATCTCACAAAACGATCGTTTTGTGAGATTAATATTTTAATCACAGTAACCTATCATTCCTAAATATCTGCAAGTACAAATGCAAAAAATTTACTAACTGCTTTATACTTCTAAAGAAATTCACATATTAAAAAAATTTAGAGATCTTATTTAATTCTGATTGAATTTCCTGCTGTTTCATCTCACCAGCTAACAGGAAGGATCTTTTTGTGAAGTTTAACTCTTCCTGTGATTCGTTTATCTCTTTGGTCAGTTGATTTATAGCTGCCTTTAACGCATTAATAGTCTGAGTCAGAGTTTGTAGTTCAGCTACTTTATTCTTCAAATCTATTTCTCTGCTTACCAACTCTTTTTTGTATAGCTGAGCATGGGCACTTTGAAAAGCATTTAAATCCCGTCCAACAATATCCAGATATTCCTGCCCTGTAGAAATAAGCTTGTTTTTTGTAAGACCAGATGTTTTAAGAATATTGAAAACAGTTTGGTACTTTATGGTTTCATCTGTAATGTCATCAATATCAACCTTGGTATCTATAAACTCCTTGTAATCTGGGCCCGTAAACAATGGATTCTCCCGATTGGCCTTGTCTAATAATTCCTCAAAATAACGAACATGTTCCGGCAAGGGAATGCTTGAATTGTTCCTTGCCGGTGCCACTTGTTCGTTTGAAGGAAGATTAACAGCTTCATCTTCTGAAATAAGAGGATGATGTGCCGCCTCCTCTATATCAGTTTGCTTTTCAACTATAGTTTTATCAGGCTCTGTTTTATTTTTATTATCAGAATCAAATTCTACAAAGGGTTTTAATATCTGTTTCAGAAAACCCATAGTTTTTATTTATTCAGTTGTAAAAGAAACCCAATTGTAAAATTGGCATCCCAATCAAATACGAACGTATCTGTTTTCGTACCATCCACAAATCCTTTATAAATATTTAAACCTGATGTCATCTTCTTATCCGAAGCTTTATAAAAATCAGGTGCATTTAAAACTGTATAACGTTCTTCTCCTTTGCGTGTTTGCTTGGCTAGCGAAAACGGAACCCCGCCTATTATAAAGGCTACATTTCGCTTTCCTTCTGGAATTTTATTTACCTGAGATTTTACCTGACTATAAGCATCTGCATCTGACATTTCTTTTTCAAAGTATTTAGCACCTGGCAATTCAATCGTTTTCAGAGATCCATTTTCATCCCAGGACACCTTCGTATTTCCGGATCCAATATCAATTACATAAGAATTATCCGCAAATGAAGGAGGCAGTACTGCCTTTAAAGCTAACTGACCTTCTTGCTCAGGAGTTACTTTATTTACAATATATCCCATCTTTTTCAACTCATTGCTAATAGTTTCAGTCTTAGGCTCTTTCTGTGCACCTGAAGAAATCACAAAATGAATGTCATTTTTATTTACGCCTTTATCGAGCATGCTGGCGATGTATTTTTTCAATCCTGCTCTTATATCTTCCGTTGTGGCCAGGCCTTCATAAGCTAAAGACTGCCCAAAATCTTTGGAAACAATTTCCCAGCGTTTTTTCTTGTCTAAATTGATTACAAAGGAATTGAAGCCGGCAGCACCCAGTTCAACAACTCCTTTGAGGGTGCCATTTTCAGGCTTTTCCGGAGAATAATCGAATGCACGGGATTCTTGTTGTGTTGAGGAGGTTTTCTCATCGTTGGAAGTTTTTTTTGTACTCTCGTCATTCCAATCATTTGATTTATTTGAATTGGCTGAAGGCATGCTAGGCGATTCAGGTACATTGGTGGGTGTACTGGAATATTTGGGTTTTATAACCCAGTACAATAAGATTCCAACAATTAAAGCAGCGATAATAAGTCCAAATGGTTTAATTCTCATTTTTTTAGTTTGTTTAATGAATAGATTGTTTAATTATAAGTTAACTATTTGTTGGTAATCGTGACTACTACTACTCTGCCACCATCTTCTTTGGAGAGTAAAAGTTTCTTTCCATCAGTTAATTCTACCATAGATCCTAGTGGGATTTGTTTGTTTTCCTCAAGGTCTTTTAAAGAAGCTAGTGTTTGGTTTACAAACATCCATTTCTGATTGTGAAAGGTAAAATATCCTACTGGTATTTTTTGTTCTGCACTTAGTTTTTCGTTTCGGTGAGTATGCCTGTTTACATGCCACTGGAATAAATACTGGTTGCTGTACACCATGAGCCTATGATTTTCTGGTTTCCAGATATCAGTTTTAAACTCATAATAAAGGTCGAGCATTGGCACTGTACCTTTTATATGTGTGCCGCAAAAAGGGCATTTAGGACTGGTAGAATTATCAAATACAAACCATTTCTGCTCACAGTTTACATTGCTGCAAGGCTCCATTAAATCGGTAGTCTTCAACAATGCCTGTTCCCACATATCGGCATTGGGCCTTTGATCCGGATGGTGTAAGCCTTTTATAAAAGCCTGGTCGAACAATGTTTTTAAATAAGGGCCCGTAATTGTATAGGGCAGTTTTGTAGTGTCTCCCCATGGTAATGACCATTTGGAAATCTGGTCAATTTTAGGTCTGTTGGAAACATCGGAAGGATTTTCTACAAACAATGCCTTTTCTCCCATTGAGAGCAAATCGTCCATTTCAGTATCTAAGGCATTAACTTTTCCACCTTTGAGCGGGTGGCGGTAAAGCAAATACATGTAAATCATGACGGCAAGCGCATGCAGATCGGTAAGGCGGTTTGCATGTTTCCTCAAAGGGTCCCGAAGTGGTAAATGCTTTGTTGCCAAAACCTCAGGAGCAATAAAGTCGGCTGTACCTATCACATCAGGGGGATATAAACCAGGAACTACTAAACCATCAATGTCTATAATTGTAGCATCCTTGCTTACAGGATCAATTAATACGTTTTTATATGAAAGGTCTGAATGAGCTAAACCTGCAGCATGCAGACGCTTAACACCTCGTGCAATTTTCACAGTTATCTGGAAGTAGCTGAGCCAATTACCCAATTCACTTTCATCCAACCTTAAGCTAAATTGTTTATTGCGAAATTTTGCTGAAGCAAACCATAATCCCTGTTTCTCTTTTCCCCTTATTCCGTCGTTGGCCACATATCCTTTTTTAAAAAAGAAGTTTTTATTATAGGTAGGAACAATCAAACCAATTTTTTGGTCTTGCTGCACAATATCGGTAGGCCAGGAATAAATATTTTTATAATAATCTCCTCCTTCACGGTTAAAGAAACTATCATAATATTGGGTCACGATTTTGGTAAGACGCTCTCTGGAATTAAAATCCTGCTTATCCCTGTAAAAGGCTACTACATAGGACTTATCAGGTGAGAAATATACATCCTTCATCCCACCACGCATGGGCTCACCATTATCGGTGTACTGGTAAACCTTACCAGGATTAATGATGGAGGAAGCAGATTTAATTGTCAAAAGCTATAGGTTAATATTTAAAAAACAATGGCTAAAGTTCGGTCATCATGGTTTCCAACACTCCAGAAATCCATCCACCTGGAGAACTCTTCGGTTATATTTTTATTTAGGGGATTTAATTCCACCTTTAAACCTTCATCGTTTTTACCGCCGAGATCTTCTAAAAAATTTTGCCATGTATTGATTTCAGATAACTTGCTTTCTACAACAAATTTAGGATCATAAATTCCATCAGACATAAGCATAAAATAAGAGAAGTCCTGAACTTGCCTGAATCCAAACCGGGTAGAGAACTTTTCGTTGTGGAAAATTTCGGGCATAGTTATAAACCGGGTCCCGCCTCCAAATTCTCCCACATCTATCCAGTTGAGCAATGTTACCTCTGTCAGTTCCTTATTTAAAATGGCCATTGGGCAATCTCCTACTCCAAAAGATAGAAGAGCATAGCCCGTTGGATATTTTTTGAAAACCGTAAATATAAGTGTGGAGCTTAAATCCTTTAACTGAATATTCTGTGAAGAGGCAAAATCCTGCAGCTTTTTATGAACTGCTAAAACTGCATTTCCCAGATTTTCATAAACAAAAAGATTCAGTTTATTTTCAGCATCTTCACTGGGTTTATCGTTGTATGAAGCGATTAGATCATCAAAATGATTTAAATTTTTTTCAATATTCTCCTGCCGGAAATATTCCAAAATGCCATTACAGGCAATGTCAGAACCTTTTCTTGACATTTTAGCACTTCCTGCCCCATCTGCAATAGCGATTATATTCCAGCCATCATACAAAGCGGCATAGGCGAAATCATCCTCTCTGAATGATCCTACATTGGCATGGGACCGTCCTCGTTTCGACGACACTAAAATGTGCTTATCTCCTAACCGATCAAACTTTGTAACTTCGTCTGCTTTGTAAAATAGGTCATCTTTAGAACTTTCTAAGTTTTTCCAAAGACTTTTTGGATCAGGATTAATGATTAAGGGTATGTCTTTAACATGAGGGGTATCTGTCTCAGATTGTCCCTGAAGTTTAAATTTAAAAGTCAAAGTTCTATCTCCGCTAACCACAGGAGTTCCCTTTATTTGATGGGTAGTCTCATCAAATCCCAATCCTGCATCATTCAATCCTTCAAACTCGTAAAATATCAAATCCTTCCATCCCAGTTTTTCAAAATCGAGATTTGCTTCATATAATTTTCCAACACTCGCATTAGGAATCCGGACAGGTTGAGATATTATCTCCGCTATCCGGTCCTGCAACTTCCACTTTGCCATTAACAAATTTTGGTTATGGTAAATGTTCCTGACAGAATCAAGGTTCTCTTGTTTATTAAGGAATTCTTCAAAAACTTTCGATCTTCCTTCATGTAAATGTATATTATGAAACTTGAAAAGCGCTAATAGCTGTTCTTTAGGGTTAGCAGAATCTACCATTGCTTTGTAGTATGATTATGTAACAATGTTTAGTTCGGCAGGTGGAGGAGGTAATTCTGTAAGACCAGTGACTTCTTTTCCCCCATCTTCTACTTTGGTTGAAGTAACACCGATCGAGGCCGAAACCCAGGAGAAGAATTTTGCAATGCTTTGGCTATCAGCAGTATCCAGACTTACCACATTTTCTGTGATTTGCTTTAATAAGTTTGAGTCAGCACTGCTACCAGCAGCGCATGCAACTGTGTAAGCTGTTTTACGTTTTTTAAATTCCTCTAATCCCTTCTGCCAGTCGTCCGTAGGAATACCGTCAGTCATGATAAATACAAGGGGTTTCCAGTCTCCTTTTTGCTCCAGGGTGGTTTTAGTAACTTCCTTGTCTATGCAATTGGCTACAAGATGTAAGGCTTCACCTAGACAGGTTGTTCCGGTTGCCTTTATATCCACCATTTGGAAAGAAGCAAGATCAGTAAGAGGAACAGCTTGTTGGGCTACGCTATCAAAGGTGATAATGCTGATGAATGCAGTTTCGATAGCTTGAGGATTTTGACGAAGTGAGCTAATCATCACCTGAACACCATTTTTCACAGCTTCTATAGGTTCTCCAGTCATTGAGCCTGAAGTGTCAAGGAGCAAATACACGGGTAATCTTCTCATAATTTTTAATTATTATATTATTTATAGTTCTCTTAAATGATAGTACTATGTCTAAACCAAACCTAGTTTTTTACTGAGCAGATAATTATTCAAATCTTCGTACCATGAAAATGTCTGAGACACGATAAGGAGATTTGATAGTGTAAAAAAGGACTTATCAACGGTTTTTTCGCAAGGCTGGAATTCATTGCATTTTCATTCAAATTCAAGGTAATTCAATATATATATTGCATCATAATGAGGTGCTAAATATATTATTTGTAGGTAAAAATTCATTATACTATTATATTATAAGCTTTCATGTTAGAATTCGTTAATAAAACATTAACATGGCACATTTTTATAGATGTAAAACTCAAACACTAAAGAATGAGCAAGGCAGTAAATAAACTCAAAGAATTCTGGGCACTTTTAAAAGAAACATATAAAAACTGGAATGAGCGTGACCCATTTAACAAAAGTATTATAATTGCCTGGTATACAATATTTTCACTTCCAGGATTATTAGTAGTAATTATTAATGCTGCAGGTTTTTTTTACGACTCTGCTGCTGTTACTAAAAAGATCATAGATCAGATACAGGGTATGATCGGAGGTGATACAGCCAAAGACATTGAAGCCATGATAGCAACCGCAGGCAATAATAAGGGAACAGTAATTTCTTCAATTCTTGGAATAGCTTCCATGATATTTGGGGCAACAGGAGTTTTCTATCAACTTCAAAAAATACT
>JACMRH010000318.1 GCA_014376535.1 Cytophagales bacterium
GAACAACTGATAGTAGCCACATCTCGAAAGGCACCAACATGAAATTTATAAAAGGCAGAAAGATCAGTTTTTATCTCGTTCGGAATGTATCCTGGATTTACCCATTGCATATTTGCATGGTAAAGAGTATAAAAATCAGGGTACAATACATTGGATACCTGACAGGTGGCAAGACCAGAGAGAGAGACTAAAAATAGAGTAATAAGCTTCCTTGCCAACTTACGGAGATGAATACCTCAAAATTATATTAATATTTTATAGTTCTTACCGTTACAATTAATATAAACCTATGTCTATGAAGTATAAGCAAGAAAATCGTATTAGCTTACCTATTTAGGTTTCATGGCAATATTGGAAGGCGACATTCCTGAATTAATCAGAAAAGGGCGTGATAAAGAAGCGATTGAGAATTTGTATAAACATTTGTTACCAAATGTAACAAAGTATATAAGAAGTAATAATGGTAGTTCAGAGGAAGCAATGGACATATTCCAGGATGTTATATTGGCTTTTTATGAAAAAGTAATGAACAAAAATTGGGATCCTACTCACACGGTATACGGTTATTTGTATAAAATGTGCATTTGGAGATGGATCAATAAAGTGAACCGCGATAAACCTAATCTGAAAAAAGACATATCTGAAATGGACCTTTATATAGAAGCACCTGATTACTGGTTTTCTGAAACAGCTTCGAAAGAGGAAGAAACTATCCTGTATACCATGTTCTCCTCTATTGGAGATAAATGTTTGGAATTACTGACCTACACGATTTACAAAGATCTGCAGATGGAAGATATCCAGGTTCGAATGAATTTTGCTTCTAATACGGCTGCCAGAATGCAGCATCAGCGTTGTAAAGAAAAATTGATGAACGAAATAAAGAAGCAGCCAAACCTGCTTGCTAAGCTGAAAGGATTATGATAAATGAACAAGATCAGTTCTTATTGATAGAAGGCTACCTCAACGGAACGTTGACGGAACAGGAGCGCATGGCTTTTGAAAAAGAGCTTTCTGAAAATCCTGAACTTCAAGAAAAAACAGAATTGAGCAGAGCCTCTCAAATGGCCATTCAAAGGAAAAAACTGTATGAAATTAAAAATCTGATTTCAGAAGTTCATTCAGAAAAAACAAATGGAAAATACTTAAAAGGCTTGGCTCTTTTGGGTGGATTGTTTGCGATATGCGGACTGGGAATTTATCTCTCTATTCCAACTAAAGAGGCAACTATAAAATCTGTTCCCATCGAAGTGGCAAGTCCTACTGCACCAGTATATATAGCGCCCATTCCTGAATCTCAGCAGAGTGCTTCTAAAGTAGAGGGTACTAAGACAGAGTTTAAAAAATCAGTTTTTGAAATCAAGGCTTCGGATTCAAAAGCTACTGTTCCAGAAAATTTCCCGAAAGAGCAACCTGTGATAGAAGAATCTAAAGTGAGCCCGACTTTAACAGAACCTGTTAAGAAGCAGTCTCGGGCAATTTCAAACTCGTCAGAAGTAAGCAAAATACCAGAGAACGTTTGTGCAAATGCCATCCTTCAGGCGCACATCCTTACTGAAGCTGGTTGTATAAATCAATCAACTGGACGGATACTTGTTTCAGGATTCAAAGGAGGAAAAGCACCTTACACTGCAAAATTGTTTAACAGTCAGAAACAGGTTGTATTGCCTGAAAATTTACCGGCAGGAACATATTCCCTGCTTATTACCGATCAGCAGGAATGCCAGAAAATGGTAGAGGGGATCCAGGTTAAACAAGAAAATTGCCAAAAGGATTATGAGCTGAACACCACAAACGGAGATGTGTTAGATTTGGGAACAGCTACCCAAACAGCCACCTTGTCAGTATTTGATAAAGGAGAATTTGTTTACTTTTACAAACAATTCCATCAGGGTGAGTACATTCAATGGAACGGGATATCCTCTACAGGTGCAAGCCAGAACGGTTATTTTGTCTTCTTATTGGAGTTTCAGGATGGAACAGTCCGAAATGGATCGGTAACAGTATTTAAATAGCATCTGTTCTATGATTCAAAAGACCAACATATTTATCTGTGTTTTCCAAAGGGCCTTTCTGGTACTTTGGATGGCGATAGTATGCTTTCCTGCTTCTGCTCAAACTGCATTGGTACCGGATACTGCTTTCAGAGTGTTTTTATCCAAAACCTATCCGGCAACTATAGATGTCAATAATAAATTGGTTATTAGTGAAGCTGCTAAAGTTGGTCCGGTTATAAACGGGAGTGGTGCCGCTATTAAAAACCTGGAAGGAATACAATATTTCACGAGTGCTCTCACAATAAACTTTTCTAAATCAAGTCTTAAATTCATCCCTGACCTATCAAATCTGAGAAAACTTGAAGTACTTAATTTGTCAGGAAATCAGCTGACCTCCTTGCCTTTTCTTTCTTCTCTTGGGCGCCTTCAAATCCTGAATGTTTCAGAAAACAAACTCGTCAGGTTACCGGACCTTTCTTCAAACGATTCTCTGATTGAATTAAATGTAAACACGAACCTGTTAGACTCCCTACCCAATCTAAGCAAGCTAATTCGCTTGGAAAGGCTTTATGTTTTCAAAAATAACCTGAAAAAAATACCAGGTGTCGAAGCCTTGGTTACATTGAAAGATGTGGGATGCATGTTTAATGAGCTGGAGAACTTCCCCCCTCTCAATAAACTGCAAAATATCCGTTTTTTTAATGCTGCCCACAATCATTTAACAGTCCCACCATTTTTTGGTTTAAACAGCCAGATCCTGTTATTGGATGTTTCCAATAATCTCATAACAACTCTTCCAGATTATTCGAGCTATACAAGTATGACCACTTTGAATGTTTGGCTTAACAAACTGACATTTAAAGAATTGCTTAAAACCACCTCAGTAGTTAATTATCTGAAAACTGTTTTGTACACGCCTCAGAAACCAATAAAGGCAGGCAAAGCAGTAACTCTCTCTGAAGGAAGTCCTTTTACTTTTCAAACAGGAATTGATACAGGTGTTGCAAATGTGACCTATACCTGGTTCAAAAACGGAATACGGGATACAGTAGTAGCAAAAGACAAATGGACATTGCCTTATGTTCAATTAAAAGATTCAGGAAGTTATATGGCACAGCTTTCACATCCTGCTTTCCCTGGCCTGTTGTTGCAGACCGATACTTTCCATCTAGCGGTACAGCCCTGTGTTGATGTTTCAACCATTTCCACCATCACTTCTGAAATCAATTGCTTAAGTACCGGGACATTAAAAGTGCTCACTTCTTCCGGAAACCAGGTTTCTGTTTATAGGATTAAAGGAAAGACTTCAGGTAAAACTTATGCTTCTGCAAACGGGAGTTTTGAAGGCTTAACTGAACCTTCCTATTTACTGACATTAGAAACAAACTACGGTTGTGGCAAAAATTATACAAAAGAAGTTCAGATTCCTTTTATAAAATGCGATGATTACGTCATCACCCCTGACAACGATGGCCATGCCGATTCGTTTTTTTTCGAAGCAAAAGGCAAGGTTGATATTTTTGACAAAAGAGGCAACCTGGTAAAACGCATGAACATTCCGGGAGAGTGGGATTGTTTTTCAGAAAACGGAAAAGTGGCCAGAGGGTATTACATGGCCAATATCAACGACGGGGAAGTACAGATAGGTTTGACTGTAGCGTATTAATCACCTCGGTTTGCGACCACAACTCCTTGATAAGGAAGTAAAGAGAACCTGCATCAACCACCCCGGTCTACGACCACCCCTCCTTGAAAAAAGGAGGGGAATTGCGGAATTTGACATTTTGAACTGTCCTTAAAATCTCACAAATAGTTGACAATTTTCTTCCAAAATGCAAAAATGAATTGGGTTCTAAAAACACCCCGCCTGCGAAGGAGGGGTGCCCGCAGGGCGGGGTGGTTGACGCAAAATTTAAGAAAGTTGCTTAAGGATTTTTATTCTAAAATTTAAATAGCTTTAAAATTTCCTTTTGTTCAAAAAATAACCACCCCGGCTTTTAGCCACCCCTCCTTGTTCAGAAAATAACCACCCCGGTCTGCGACCACCCCTCCTTGAAAAGGAGGGGAATTGCGGAATTTGACATTTTGAACTGTCCTTAAAATCTCACAAATAGTTGACAGTTTTCTTCCAAAATGCAAAAATGAATTGGGTTCTAAAAACTCCCCTCCTGCGAAGGAGGGGTGCCCGCAGGGCGGGGTGGTTGACGCAAAATTTAAGAAAGTTGCTTAAGGATTTTTATTCTAAAATTTAAATAGCTTTAAAATTTCCTTTTGTTCAAAAAATAA
>JACMRH010000319.1 GCA_014376535.1 Cytophagales bacterium
AGGATCAGATTGAAGCCATTCAAGATTACCTTTTTTTCCAAATATCCTTAATTTCAGTTCGTTTTCTTCACCAGAAGCAACTTGACTCACTATTATGGTACCTTTTGCTCCATTGTCAAACCTTACCAACATATTTGCATCATCTTCCAATTCCCTGCCTTCAACAAACGATGTAATATCAGCACATAATTCTTTGATTTTTAAACCTGTAACAAATTCTGCCAGGTTCTCGGCATGTGTTCCAATATCGGCAACACAACAACTTATTCCGGCCTTGCTGCTATCAGTTCTCCACAATGCCTGTTTCTGACCATCATCTTCAATTTTGTCTGATAGCCAACCCTGTTGATATTCCACAATAACTTTAATTATTTTGCCTAGCTTACCTTCTTTCACAATGGCTTTAGCTTCTTTCACCATCGGATAGGAAGTATAATTATGTGTCAAGGCAAACACTAAATTACTTTTTAAGACTATACTTTCGAGTGCTTTAGCTTCAACCAAATTTAAGGCAACGGGTTTCTCACACATAACATGGAACCCATTTTCCAGCGCCAATTTACACGGATCAAAATGGAGAAAGTTTGGTGTGACAATTGAGACAAAATCCATCCTTTCGTTCTCAGGAAGAGTTTTTTCTATCAAAATCATTTCCTCATAATTTTTGTAAATTCTGTTTTTCTGGAGAAACAAAGCTCTGCCTGTTTCTTTTGATTTTTCAGGATCAGAACTAAAAGCACCACAAACTAATTCTATCTGTCCGTCCAGGGCTGCTGCCATTCTGTGAACAGCTCCAATAAAAGCATTAGTGCTGCCACCAATCATGCCCATTCTTAACTTACGGTGCTGACTCAAAATTTTATTTGTTGGGTTTTATAATTATGTTTCTGCCAGATTTAACTAACAGAAATTTTTATGGATACTCAAATCAATGCAAAAAGATTATTTTTTGCAAGCCGCATTGCTTTAATTGCTACTGCCATGACTTTTGCAATAAGGGCAAATTTAATTGGAACATTAGGAACAGAATTTAATATTCCCATATCAGATATGGGAATTGTCACAGGAACAGCATTTTGGGGATTTACTTTTTCTATGATTTTAGGCGGATTTCTTTGTGACTACTGGGGAATGAAAAGGTTAATCATCATTGCATTTACAGGACATATTTTAGGAATTGTTTTAACACTTTTGGCTAAAGATTTTTGGACCCTATTTATATCAACATTGTTTATCGGAATTGCGAATGGAATGGTTGAAGCCGCTTGCAACCCTTTGGTAACTACATTGTATTCTAATAATAAAACAGAAAAATTAAACCAATTCCATGTTTGGTTTCCGGGGGGAATTGTAATAGGTGGAGTGGCAGCTTATTTTATTGGTAAAGCTGGCTTGCACTGGCATTATCAAATGTCTTTGATATTTATCCCGGTTATCGCTTACGGAATCTTATTCTTAAAACAACAATTTCCTGTTACAGAAAGAGTTAGTTCAGGAACATCATCACACGAGATGTTTAAAGCATGCTTGAAACCTTTGTTTATTTTTATGGTTCTTTGCATGCTTTTTACATCTGCAACTGAATTAGGTACAAATCAATGGATTGTAAAACTTTTGGAGAATATCGGTGTACCCTCAATCCTCTTGCTGGTTTTTATAAACGGCCTAATGGCTTTAGGCAGGTCCTATGCCGGTAAAATAGAATCCAAAATTTCCTCATCAGGAATGTTATTGTTTTCAGCAATATTTTCAATGCTGGGTTTACTGTTATTAGGAAATTCAAATGGCTATTGGAGCTTTTTATCTGCAGCAATATTTGCGATCGGCATTTGTTACTTTTGGCCAACTATGCTTGGTTTCGTGTCTGAATATTTACCAGATTCTGGTGCATTAGGACTTTCAATAATTAGCGGCACAGGCATGCTTTCAGTTTCATTAATACTTCCGTTTATCGGTGCATTTTATGAAAAATCAACTCAAAATCATTTAATAGCAGAACAATTATCTGGAATAGAGAATAATAAAGCAATTCAAATTGCCCAAATCTCTGCTGGTTCTGACACTCTGATGATGGTCGCAATATTACCAGCGATATTAACAATATCATTTGGAATTTTATATTTAAAAAGAAAATCTTTGTACTTAAATAAAATCTAATGAACAGCAGAAGAATATTTTTAAAAAATCTAGGCCTTATTTCTGGAAGTTTTGCCATAGCAAATACACTGCCATTCAGTAGCTTTGGTGATGTAAGTAAATTCGATTTTCAAATTTCTCTTGCTGAATGGTCACTTCATAAAGAGTTATTTCGTAAGAAAATTACCAACCTCGATTTCCCCGCTATAGCTAAGAATAAATATGACATAAACATAGTAGAATATGTAAGTCAGTTTTTTCCAGACAAAGCCAAAGACCAATCATATTTGAAAGCATTAAAACATAGATGTGATGATAATGGCGTACAAAGTCACCTGATAATGGTAGACCAGGAAGGTTCATTGGCTGCAACAGGTAAAAAGGAAAGGAATGTCGCAGTAGAAAATCATTATAAATGGGTGGAAGCAGCCAAATACCTTGATTGTAAATCTGTTCGGGTAAACTTACATGGTGAAGGAAATGAAATTGAATGGAAGGACGCTTCAATTGATAGTTTGACCAAACTCGTAAATTTTGCGGCTAAAATGAACATCAATATCATTGTAGAAAACCACGGACAATGGTCTTCAAAAGGTTACCTGGTGGCGGAAGTAATGAAAGATGTTAACCATAAAAATTGTGGAACTCTTCCGGATTTCGGAAACTTTTGTGTAAAAAGAGAGAAAGGAGACCTGTGGGAGTCACCTTGTATTGATTGGTACGACAGATATGAAGGTGTTAAAGAAATGTTGCCTTATGCAAAAGGTATAAGTGCAAAAAGCTTTGATTTTGACACTGATGGAAATGAAATAAAAACTGATTACGATAGAATGTTTAAGATTATCAAATCATCTGGATTTAAAGGAATTATTGGAATAGAATATGAGGGTGAAAAAATGTCTGAAGAGGAGGGCATAAAAGCAACCAAAAAGCTTTTGGAAAGGATAAAATCACAAAATTAACACAATCTTAAAATTAGGATAATATTTCTTTAAAAATTTATATCATGTTGATTATCAATTATAGAAGTTGATTATTTCTTAGAATATTTTTAATTAAAATTCACCATTTTTCTTACATACGACAGGTAATACTATGCTAAGTAACTATATTTGATAGTGATGTAAAATTATTGCCATGAAAAGAAAGATATACCTAATAAAAACCCTAATCACTTTTACCTTTGCTGGTTTTGTATCTGCACAGGAAA
>JACMRH010000032.1 GCA_014376535.1 Cytophagales bacterium
AGGAACTTTTAGTCAAAGAACCTGATAATCAGGATTATATATTCAGGCTTGCAGAGTCTTATTTTAATTCGAGAGATTATAAAAATGCAGAAATTTGGTATTCAAAACTTGCTGAGAATAAAGACTTGAGTAAGAAAAAGAAGGCCAATTTATCTATTGCTACCTTCAGATATGGTGAATCACTTAAATACAACGCAAAGTATGACCAGGCAAGAGAAGTGTTTGATATTTTCGCAAACAGCACTTACAAAGAACAAAAAGGAGAAAATAACAGAGCTTGGGCCAAAAATGAGGTTTTATCCTGTGAATTTGCATTGTCAAACAAAGACAGGTTAAAGTATGTGGAAGTAATAAATCTGGACAGTAACATTAATTCAGGCTACTCGGATTTTGCTCCAAGATTAAAAAATGATTCTACTTTAGTATATTCTTCCATACAGGAAGATAGCGTAATTACAGTCAGGCATGGAGATAAGCATTTTGAACATACTAAAATTTACACTGCAACCTTAAAAGACAGCTTATGGCAAATGCCTGAAGAGCAGCCAAATGTAAATAGCATTTTCGAACACAGCGCAAATGGGGCATATTCAGCTTCAGGCAAAAGATTTTACCTGACCAGATGCCACATGGTGAAAGGTAAAATGAAATGTAAAATATATGTTTCGGATTCAACTAAAAAAGGCCTTTCAAACCCTAAGAAACTAAAAGGGGTAAATCATGCAACTCATACTTTTACACAACCTTTCTCTGCTAAAATTAAAAGCGGCAAAACAGATCAGGAGATACTATATTTTGTTTCTGACATGAAAGGTGGAAATGGAGGCACAGATATCTGGTACTCCATGATTGATAAAGAAGGCAAAGCAAGTAAACCAGTTAATGCCGGAAAAACAATAAACACACCAAGAGATGAAGTTTCACCTTACTATGACTCTGAATCTGGTAATCTTTATTTCAGTTCAAATTATCATTTTGGATTTGGTGGATATGATGTTTTCAGGGCTCAGGGAAGCGGAAATAAATTCTCAAAACCCGAAAATATGTTTAAACCGGTTAATTCTAACCTCGACGATACATATTATACACTCAATAAAAAAGACAAATTCAAAGGATTCATTGTATCAAACAGACCTGGCGGGTTTGCTCTTTTAAGTGAAACTTGCTGCGATGACATTTATTCTTTCAGTTATAGACAACCTACTGTTATGGTTTTAAATGTTACTGATAGTTTAACAGGAAAAGTCATCAATGATGTCAAAATCTCAGTCAAATCTACCCGTTATCCTTTTAACACACCCGATTCATTAATTTTCAATACCGCCTCAGAAGAAATGGACAACTTGGAGGTACAGACAGATCAAACTTTTTTAGATAATCTGAGACTGGCTCAAAATCCAAGTTCCTTCTATGTTCTTGAAACAAATAACATTATTGAAATTACTGCAAATGCAAATAACTATAACGGAGCAAGGGCATATGTCAAAACAGATAACAAAGGTATTATCGACAGCTTAAAAGTAATGCAAGGTGGTATAAAACAAGAAGGAACACCAAGATTTGTTACAATGAACATAATACTTGGGAGAGATAAGCCCAAATCCAAAAGAAATGCAACAGTATCTGATACTGTTCATTTGACATCTTCTTTGAAAAAAGAGTATGAAAACTCTGTTAAAAAAGCAAATACGGCAAAGGTCGAGAAACAAAAAAAGGAAATTGTTAAGGAGGTCAAACAAGTTAAAGCACCAGCTAGTAAGGTGATAGCTGCAGAATTCATACTTGACCTGCATTTCGTATTTGACAAAACTGAAATAATTGAAAGTGATCAGGTTGAACTGGATAGCATCGTGACTATCTTAAAGACAAACCCAGATACGAAAATGGAATTTACAACTCACACAGATGCCATAGGAAGTGATGAGTACAATTTGAAACTTTCATATAGAAGAGCAGCATTTATCAATAATTATATTGTCAGGAAGGGAGTAAGCCAAAAAAGGGTATCAGGAAAAGGATATGGTGAAACTAAACATGTAGCCCCTAATGCAAATGCAGATGGTACTGATGATCCTATAGGCCGGCAAAAAAACAGAAGGACAGATATCAAATTAATATCAGGAGATTAGATTTTTTCTTCCAATGGAAACTGCTACCTTTGCAGACCATTTTTAAGCGTAAATGCGCTATTTAAAGGTTAAATACAAAAAATATTATAATGGCCTCAAATAAAGAAGACCAAAAAACTGAAGAAATCATTGTAAAACAGCCTAAGGAAGCATCTTCCGCAGTATCTGATTTTATGGAAGACCCAATGGCTCAGGCTGAGGATGTTTATTCGAAATATAAAAAACCTATTAATATCGCCGCCACAGTATTTTTACTTGCCGTTGCTGCCTTTGTAGGATGGAAATATTATATTACTACACAAGAGCAGGAAGCACAAGCCCAAATGTTTCAATCTGTATATTATTTTGAAGCTGACTCTCTTTCTAAAGCTTTGAACGGAGATGGAAACTACCCGGGTTTAATAGAAATTGCAGATAGTTACGGCATGACCAAAGCAGGTAACCTTGCAAAATTCTATTCAGGTCTTGCTTTACTAAAACAAGGGAAATTTGAAGAGGCTGAAGGTTATCTGAAAGATTTCAGCAGCAATGATTACCTGGTTCAGGCAAGGGCTTATTGTTTACTGGGAGATATAAACATGGAGCTTAAGAAGTACGACGAAGCTGCTAAATACTACGATAAGGCTTCCGATTATAAACCTAATAAAGAATTTACGCCTGGATATTTGATCAAGCTTGGTCTTGCCCAGGAAAAAGCAAACAATTTGGATGGTGCTTTAGAAACATATTCAAAGATTTTAGAGAAATATCCAAATTCAATGGCTGTTACTGAAGCAAAAAGATGCAAAGGTTATGTAGAAGCAATGCTGGGAAAATAATCTCAAATAATTAAGAATTTAAAATGGATTGGCTATATTGGTCAATCCATTTTTATTTTAAATGCCCATGGAACTGGAAGCGGCTATAAAAAGAACCTTTAAAAACCAGCAGGAAAAAGCTTATAGTAACCTGATTTTCACCAATAACTGGCTTGACAATCAGTATAAAACCTTTTTTCTGCAGTACGGTCTTACCCAACAGCAGTACAATGTAATGAAGGTCCTAAAAACCTTCTATCCTACCCCATGCAGGTCAAACGTACTAAATGGCAAATTGATTGAGAAAATGCCTGACATATCCAGGATCATAGAAAGACTTAGAATCAAGGGCTATGTCGACCGCAAATGGAAAGAAGGTGATAGAAGATCAGTTGATATAGTATTGACAAACAAGGCTGTTGGAATGCTTTTTAAAATCGATTCTGAAATACACCGCTTAGAAAATATGTTCTCAAGGCTTACTGATCCAGAACTAAATACGCTTAATACTTTGTTAGATAAGCTTCGAGGATAATATAAAATAAATAGGAACGTTTATATAAAAAATGTTCCTTAATACTCAAGAATTGGCAACTTCCATATTCTAAAATATATTTAAAAATACGTCTATATTTCATGAGGCTTTGTTTATTTCTTTTTATTATTTCAATACAAATAATATCTGCACAACAACCAGGTAGCGGTAGTTATACGGCACCAATTACTTCACTGTATACCGATACAACTCCAAACCTCGATTTTATCCCCAAGAAAAAAAGGGATTTTAAAATAAAGGAGAAGAAAGTACCAAAAAACCTATTTTATGGAGTACGTACAAAAAAAGGATTTGCTTTTACAGGTAAAGGAAAAACAAAAATTACAGAATTATTCTACTTCATTCCAGTATATAAAGAACCCGATATATATGTGCCAACTGTTTATTGGTATCATATAAAAAAAAGAAAAGTATTTAGTTCTCCGATTCTGGAGAAAGACCAAAAATTTGCACGTTTGTTACATGGTCCATACGTAAAGAAAACTGCCTATGAGATATTGGAAGAAGGTATATTTTATGTCGGATCGAAACACGGAAGGTGGGAAAAATATGATAAAAATTATATCCTGATCGAAAAGATAAAGTATTTCAGAGGTTGGACCAGGGAATCCATGATAAGTTATTATGATCAGGATAGAAAAAAGATTCAGGAAATAGTTCCTATTCAATATGGCGTTAAAACCGGGAAATATTACAAATTTTATGAGAGTGGATTATTGGCTGAAGAAGGTTCTTATGCGGAAGGTCAGAAAATTGGCAGCTGGGTAGAGTTTTATGATGACAGAAAAAAGAGAAAAAAAGTTACCCAATATCCTAAAGATCCGTACGATAAAGAAACACAGCCAATAGTATTAAAAGAATGGGATGCAACCGGACGATTATTATTTGATAAGGCATCACAAGATCAGTTTGACAAAAAGAAAACTAAATCGAAAAAATGATTATCTTATTGTAGCTTTTAGCTCGAAAATCTATAGTTTAATTCAATAAAGTTCGTTTCTTTTTAAGGAACAGAACTTTTTTTTGTTTAAGAGCATTCCATAATTATGATGCTTATTTACCTAATCTTATTCTCACCGGAAACTCTACTGTAAATTTTGATCCTTTGTCTTTCCCCTCACTTTCCGCCCAGATTTTACCCTGATGCAGGTCAACAAGCATTTTAACTATAGAAAGACCAAGTCCGGTAGAGGTTTCCCTGGCAGTAGGATAAGAACTTAGCCTGGCAAATTTTGTAAAAAGCTTTCCTTTATCAGAATCTGATAATCCTTGACCTTCGTCACAGAATTCTACTCTTATTTTATTTTGATATTCTTCTACATTTATTCTTATATGTGTATTTGGATAACTATATTTAATGGCGTTGCTTAATAAATGGTCAAATATTTCTCTTACTCTTAATTTATCGGCCTTGATTTCTTTGTTGGTATTGATTGCCAATGTAATATTTTGGCCTTTGTTCCAGGCAGTTTTTTCAAAGTTCACCATTACTTTGGTCAGAATCTCTTCAAGGTTTACTGGTTGAAGATGTATCTCAATATTCCCATTTTCTATTTTTGAAATTTCCTTTAATTCGTTAAGTCCTGTAATTAAACTAGTGGAAGCTTCAGAGATCATTTCTGCCATTTCAATAACTGATTCACTATCCTCAATGGACTTTGGAATCTCCTCAGACAGTGATTTTATAGCACTTAAAGGACTTTTAAGATTATGAATAGTTTTCTCCATCAAATCATCAAGGATAATATGATTGTTCTTCTCAGAAAGTCTTTGCTCTAATTGATCTACTACAATTGCCGCAAGTGTTTCAAGCATCGTAATCTGTATTTCAGTAACTTCTCTCGGCACATAATCAACCACACAAATGGCTCCAATGTTGTAACCTTCAAAAGTTCTGATGGGAGCAGCTGCATAAAATCTAATTCCAATATCACTATGAACCAATGGATGAGAATCCAACTCTGGTACTAAAAAAGTATCCTGGAAAACTGTAGGTCCGTCATTCAAGATTGCTAATGAACATAAACTATCCTGTCTAGGAGTTTCCCTTTGTGGTATACTTGTAGTATTTGCTTTATACCAAACTCTTTCCTGATCAACAAAACTTATAAGTGATCCTGGTGTACCGAAAATATCTGATGCTAACTTGGCTATCCTATCATAAACATTTTCATGAAGGGTATCTAAAATATCAAACCTGTATAGTTTTTTCAAACGATCTTCATCGTTTTTAGGAATATTATAACTATGGGTACAACAAAGCGTTGTCATGGGCAGTTTTTTAGTTTAATAACATAAGATACTATCCCATATTTATAAGTCAATCTAAAAAGGTCAATTTTAATGCCATCTACCAATTAAATTACAAGTATTAATTTTTATACATGTAATAATTCCTATTAATGTTCTTTTCTGTCTTGAGACACCCAATTAATAGCCTTATTCATATCCTCATGAAAAAATCCTTTAAATTCACCAGGAACTATATAACTGAATCCGTCAGTAAACATTTTTATATTTTGAGAATTGGAGACAATTGCACCTCTATTCCATTTGGTGAGGTTTTTGATCCCAAGCCAGGCATCTTTCATCCATGCACCGAAAGTAAAATTTTGAATAGAAGTGTCTAAGACCAGCATGTAGTTTAATTTGCCTACCTGGTCTGTTTTGGCTTTAACTGCCGGTAGCAAAATGTTATCAAAATCTTCTTTGGTAACATCGCCCGTGGCTTTAAATCCAACCATATTTTCAGGCAAGTTTTTTATTTCCGTTATCATATAGCGTCTTTGAAAATATTCTGAAAAAACCAAGCCAGAATGATTATCTTCTTATCGTCCAAAAAACTCTGAATCAAGCCTCTCGCCTATTTTATAAAGCTTATCAATCGTTTCATTCAGGAATTCACTTGTTCGGTTTTCAATTTCACTATACTGTAAATATTGAAATGTTGCAGTTAATTTCCCTATATTAAATTCTATAGTTCCTTTATCACCAGAATTATGCAATGCTAAAATTTGCATGTGCCTTTGCACTTCAGATAAATTAAAATATAATGACTTAGGAAAAAATTTGTTCAATAATAAAAATTCAATACAATTTTTTCTGCTAGGTGAGGTTTTATAATGTCTACGTAACATATCAAAACTCTCACAAGATTTTAATAAAGTAGCCCACTGATAATTTTCAACAGAAGTATTAATTAATGACTTTTCTATCCTTTCAATGTCCTCTAATTTCGAGATAAGAATCCTTGTAATTTGTATTGCTCTTTCAAGATGAATACCTAAGTTGATAATTGACCATTCCAGATTTCTAAAAAGTGTGTTATCAATATAGCCTTTCACGATTGCACTATTGTCCATTATCAGCATGCTGAAGTCGTAAATATCCTCATCAATATTAGAATTCATTGAAAAGTCGTTGACAGCATGATAGTACTTATTGATAGATTCCCATAGTTCACTTGACAGTGTATCTCGTGCCCCCCTTGCATTTTCCCTTCCAAAACTGATGTTAGAAATGATAGAAAAAGGATGATTAAGATCTGTGGTTAAGAAAGTAAGCACCTCTTCATCAACTAATTTATCATGTGTTTTTTTGTAAATGTCGTCAAGGCCTGCCATACTTAGTATTGATTCAAGCACCATTTCCTTTTTCTGAGCAATAGGTGCATCTAAAGCAGAAAAGTATTGTACACGGGTATATCTTGCCATATGCTCAGCACGCTCAATATACCGCCCCATCCAAAATAAGCTATTTGCAATTCGTGATAACATGGTCCTTTTAGTTAAAAGTTAATAGTGAGTAGTTAATAGTCATAGTGATGAAATATTGGCAAATAATTATGTGTTAACAACTATTAACTGTTAACTTTTGACTATTAACTATTCTTCTAATACCCAACTGTCTTTGGCTCCGCCACCTTGTGAGGAATTTACTATTAAGTTTCCTCGTTTTAATGCAACCCTTGAAAGTCCACCTTTTACAAGGAATTTTTTATTTTTTCCCATTAAACAATAGGTTCTTAAATCAATATGCCTTGGTTCAAAGCACTCAGTTTCATCTATAAAAGTTGAATGCATCGACAATGACAATACAGGTTGGGCTATGTATTTACGACGGTTTGCTGCAATTAACTTTTTATAATCTGACAATTCTGTTTTAGTAGCTTTTGGTCCAATCATTATACCATAACCACCAGATTCATCAACTGGTTTTATTACCAGGTTATGCATATTTTCAAGTACATATTTATAATCGTCATCTAGTTCACAACGATATGTATGAACATTGTTCAAAATAGGCTCTTCGTTTAGATAATATTTAATAATGGCTGGAATGTAACTATAAACAGCTTTGTCGTCTGCAGCTCCACAACCTGGGGCATTTAATAATGATACATTTCCTTCTTTGTAAGCACTTATAATACCTGATACTCCCAAAACAGAATCTTTTCTCCACACTTTGGGATCAAGGAAATCATCATCTACCCTCCTATATATAACATCCACGCGCTTAGGTCCATGAATGGTTTTCATGTAAACAAATTTCTTTTCAACGAATAAATCTCTTCCCTCTACAAGCTGAATCCCCATATTCAATGCCAAAAATGAATGCTCATAATAGGCTGAATTATACATTCCCGGAGATAAGACAACGCAGGTAGGATTATCAAGTCCTTCAGGTGCAACAGACTGCATTATTTCCAAAAGCTGTTCAGGATATTCTTCTACAGAGTGCACCTTGTAATTTCTCAACAAATTGGGAACAGTCTTTTTCATTGCAATCCTGTTTGCAATAACATAGCTTACTCCAGATGGACACCTTACATTATCTTCCAGAATATAAAACTTTCCGTCATTGTGTTTGATAATATCCGTTCCGGAAACATGGTTATAAATGCCTCCAACGGGCTTGATGCCTTCCATCTCTTTGAAATAGTATTTTGCACTGAGTATCAATTCAGATGGAACGATTTTATCCTTAAATATTTTTTTCCCGTTGTAAATATCGTGCAGAAACAGATTTATAGCAGTGTTTCTTTGGAACACCCCACTTTCTAAAATTTCCCATTCTTTATTTGGAATGATCCTTGGAAATAAATCAAAAGGCATGATTCGTTCAACACCTCTTTGCTCATCCGAATAAACTGCAAAAGTTATTCCTTGATTATAAAAAGAAACTTTAGCGTACTCACTTAGCTCTTTAAAATCACGAAATCCAAGTTGGTTGAACTGTTTAAATAAAATATTGTAATGACTACGGGCAGATGAATCTCCTTCAAAAACTTCATCGTAGTGATTTCCTTCTATCTTGTATGAAGTAAACACACCTTTTGATTTTTCTACCTTCATATCCTTCATTTTATAAGCAACAAATAAAAAAACTACTACATTTCAAAGACAAATACCTTAATTTTTGACACATTTTCCTAAATTTTTAAATATTTTACGGCTAACATGTTGAGATCTAAACCAAAGTTTAATTATTAAAAATATTTAATTTTTAATTGAGTATGAATTTACCAGAACATATTTAACAATTGTTACTGGTTTATGCGGTTGTGCAAAAATATCCTATATTTTTGCAAGCAGCTATCAGAAATCAAAAGTTATTGTATGCAATTGTTTCAAAAAACCTTCCGTTTAAAATCATATAAAAGAGGTTTTCATTTAATCACGAAAGAGATTAAGGTTGAACTTCCCGAAATAGCCCAGGTTAAAGCCGGACTGTTACACATTTTTCTTCACCATACAACTGCTTCTTTAACTATTAATGAAAATACTGACCCAACAGTTAGGGAAGATTTTGAATCTCATATAAATGTAATAGTGCCTGAAAATGCAGCATATTACAAACATCAAAACGAAGAACCGGATAATATGCCTGGTCACATTAAGTCTTCGCTTATAGGTGCTTCTTTATCTGTACCAGTAACAAATGGGAAATTGAACTTAGGAACCTGGCAAGGCGTTTATCTTTGTGAACATAGAAACAGGGCAATGACCCGAAAAATAACATTAACTTTGATTGGACAATAAACACTAAAAAAAATGAAAAGGACACTTATTATCGTTGGAGTAATATTAGTTGGTGTATTTATAGTATACCGAATGTTTGCCGGATCGTACAATACAATGGTGGACAAACAGGAAGGTGTATCATCAGCCTGGTCGCAGGTTCAAAACGTTTATCAAAGGCGCCTTGACCTTATTCCTAATTTGGTGAATACAGTGAAAGGAATGGCAACAAGCGAAAAAGAAACTTTTGAAGCTGTAATTAATGCACGTGCTAAAGCAACTGCAGTTAACGTTGATGCAAGCAAACTTTCGCCAGAACAAATCAGTAAATTCCAGTCAGCGCAAGGAGAACTTTCTCAAGCCTTGGGCAGGTTAATGGTTGTATCAGAACAATATCCACAATTAAGACAAAGCGAAGGGTTTTTAAATCTACAAGCACAATTAGAAGGGACGGAAAACCGGATTGCTGTTGAAAGAATGAAATTCAACGAGATAGTGAAAGATTATAATACTCTAATTCGTCAATTTCCAAATAATATAATGGCTGGCATGTATGGCTTTGAGAAGAAAGGCTATTTTGAAGGTGACGCAGCAGCTCAAAACGCACCAAAAGTACAGTTTTAATAATGGCCGCTGACTTCTTTTCAACGGCACAAAAAGACCTGATCCTGAAAGAGATTAAGGAGGCAGAGTTAGATACATCGGGTGAGATAAGAGTACATATAGAAAACCATTGTAAAGGAGGCGACGCTTTTGAAAGAGGCGTCGAGCTCCTTTTTAAATTAAAAATGACAGAAACTGCAGAACGCAATGGCGTGCTGTTTTACCTGGCAATAAAGGATAAAAAATTCGCCATAATCGGAGATGAAGGAATTAATAAAAAGGTTCCTTCAGACTTTTGGGACCATATTAAAAACAATATGGCCACCAGCTTTAAGGATGGTAAGTTTACAGAAGGATTAAGCAATGCGATTGACGAGGCAGGCAGACAATTAAAAACACACTTCCCTTTTAAATCAGATGACAAAAACGAACTCTCAGACGAGATTTCTTTCGAATCAAACTAAAAAAGAGGAAGTGAAAGCAAAACTGATATTCGTTTTATTTTTTGCATTCATACTGAATGCATGGTCACAAAATATCCCTCAACAAACCAATCCTCCCAGATTAGTAAATGATTTTGGTAATCTGCTTTCAGATAGTGAAGAAGGTGCTTTAGAACAAAAGCTTCTCAATTACCAGGATACAACTTCAAACCAAATGGCCATAGTTACCATTGCCAGTCTCGAGGGATATGACATTGAAAGCTATTCCTATAAATTGGCTACAGAATGGGGAATTGGCCAGAAAAATAAAAACAATGGAATTCTGATCCTTATTGCCGCTCAGGAACATAAAATGAGGATTGAAGTAGGTTACGGCCTCGAAGGTGCTGTAACAGATGCTGCCACCAAACAGGTTATAAGGGATGTGATGAAACCTGCCTTTAAACAAAACAATTATTACGGTGGTCTTGATCAGGCCACTGACTATATCATAAAATTTGCTTCTGGTGAATACAAAGCAGATCCATCCAATGAAAAGGGAAAAGGAGGTGGAAGTCGGGCTTTGATTTTTATAGTTATCATTATCATTTTTATAATTTTCTCTTTTATTTCAAAAGTAAACAGGGTTAGAGGTTCTCATATCGGAAACAGTTTGAGTTTCTGGACCATTCTTGCTTTACTTGGCTCTGGTAATAATCGCGGAGGAGGTGGCGGTTGGGGCGGTGGTTCCGATAGTGGAGGCGGAGGTTTTGGTGGCTTTGGAGGTGGAGGTTTTGGAGGCGGCGGTTCAAGCGGCGATTGGTAGGTTTTAGTCTAACGTGTTTCGTATTGAGTATTGAGATCTGATTGTTTAATTTTTCATTCTCATTATTTTCAGATAAAGCCTAAGGGTCTTTTCTCATTTTTAAAGTGCACATTCCATTATATGAAATCATTGAACGTTTATTTATCAATTCTATTCATTCTTTTTTTATCCTGTAGTTCTGAGAAAAAAGAATCTATCGAAATGGATGTTGCTTCAGCTTCAATGGAAAACAGGTTGGTTGCCAGTAAAATGTCTGCTCCTGAAAATGAGGCAAAACCAGATAAAAAGGAAAAATCGCAATCTGAAAATGTTGATCCTAAGATCCCTAATAACAAAAAGAAAATCATCAAAGATGGTAATATATCTGTCAAGACGAAAGATATTATTACCGGTAAAAAAAATATTGATGAGGTTTTAAAACAACTAAATGCTTATTACGAAACAGAAGACTTGCAAAATGATGACCAAAGGATTTCCTACAATTTAAGAGTGCGAGTTCCTGCTGAAAACTTTGAGAAACTTATAGCAACCTTGGAGAATGGAAAGGAGGAAGTTCAAAGTAAAAGCATTCAGGCAAGGGATGTTACAGAAGAGTTCGTAGATATAGAATCCCGGTTAAAGAGCAAAAGGGAATACTTAAATAAATACATGTCTTTGCTTACCAGGGCAACAACCATTAAAGATATTCTTGCAATAGAAGAGAATATCAGGATTATCCAGGAAGAAATAGAAAGCCGGGAAGGCAGACTGAAATATCTGACTGATCAGGTATCTTTTAGTACTTTAAGCATCAATTTATTCTCCGAAAAGGAATATGTTTACAAACCTGAACAGGAAGATAATTTTTCAGAGAGAGTTAAAAAAGCATTGAGTAATGGGTGGAACTCTATTGTGGAACTATTGCTTGTGATATTTTCGATTTGGCCGTTTGTCGTAATTATCATTGCAGGACTAGTAATCTTCAGAAAATGGAAAAAACGCAATAGAAACCTATAGTCATGTAAACATTTGCTTGATCAAGCAAAAGTTTCATTCGATGAGATTGCCAATCTGATCCTATATTGCAGGCTATTAAATCACCTGCAAATCAACCTTCAAAGCCAATAGAACCAGGATTATCAACCCAACTACAATCCTGTAATAACCAAAGGCCTTAAAACCATTTTTGGTTAAGTATCCTATAAAGAATTTGATGGCAGCAATGGCCACTATAAAGGCTATTACATTTCCGAAAATAAGCAATGGGATTTTATCTGTTGATTCCATGATCAGCTCTTTTTCATCCCAGATGCTTTTAGCTGTGGCAGCAAACATTGTTGGTACTGCCAGAAAAAACGAAAACTCGGCGGCTGTCTTTCTGGTTAGTTTCTGAGTTAACCCACCTATGATGGTAGTAGCCGACCTAGAAACACCAGGCACCATTGAGATTGCCTGAAACACACCGATTATAAAAGCAGTCTTATAATCAATCTCTTCCTTGCCGCTTTTCTCGTTTTCTGCGAACCATTTGTCAATAAACAAAAGGATAATTCCTCCTACTAAAAGACTAATAGCCACAACCCAAACATTTTCCAGCAAAAGATCAATTCTCTTTTTCAATAATAAACCTAAAATTGCTGTAGGAAGGAACGCGCAAAACAACTTCACATAAAAATCAAGTCCTTTGAAAAATCGCTGGAAATATATAACAACAACTGAAAGTATAGCACCAAACTGAATAGATACTTCAAAAACCTTTACAAAAGCATCATTCTTAATTCCCAGCAAAGCTGAGGTCAATATCATATGGCCGGTAGATGATATCGGTAAAAATTCCGTAATGCCTTCTACAACTGCCAGAATAAAGGCTTGTAACCAAGTCATGCTTGCTTGGATTTAGTAAATATGGCAAAGAAAGGAATAATGAATCCAATGCAAACTATAATGGGTCCTAGAGTGATCCCTAAAAATCCAAAACCATATTGCTCTCTATCTAAGCTCATTACAATAAAACCAAACATTAATACTGCAATTCCAATTATCAAAAGGGTATAATTCTTCTTTCCAAAAACCAATTTATTCTCTTCCATATTAATTTATTGTGCGCAAAAATATAATAATTAAAACCAAATCTATTTTGAAGGTACTTTTTCCTTTTTAATATATCCCAGAATTTTCAGCATAGAGTCACTTTCTTGCTCCTTGGCGAACAGTTTAGTTACAACTTCTCCATCCTCATCTCTATCAATTAAAACATGTTTTGGTGCAGGGATAAGGCAATGCTGAATTCCACCATAACCACCTAGCGATTCCTGATATGCACCAGTGTGAAAAAATCCTATGTATTGCTTTTTAGGATCATTGTCATTAAGCACCGGAAGGTAAATATCAGCTGAATGTGCGTCTGTGTAATAATAATCCTGACTATCACATGTTAAACCGCCAAGATGGACCTTCTTATATTTCTTATCCCAATGGTTTACTGCCAGCAAAATAAATTTCTGGTTAATCCCCCACATATCCGGAAGGTTTGTAATAAACGAACCATCAATCATGTACCAAACCTCTTTATCATTTTGCAGTTTCTGATCTAGCAAAGAATAGAGAACGGCGCCGCTCTCTCCAACAGTAAATGAGCCAAATTCAGAAAAAATATTAGGTTCTGGAACACCATTTTCTGTACAAACCTCTTTAATGGTATCGATAATCTGATCTACCATGAACTGGTAGTTGTATTTAAATTCAAGACTTGTTTTAATTGGAAAACCGCCTCCAATATCAATTGAATCAATCGTTGGGCAAATTTTTCTTAATTCACAATATGTGTTCAAAAAGTCAGTAAGTTCTCCCCAATAATAAGCAGTGTCTTTTACCCCGGTGTTAATGAAAAAATGAAGCATCTTAAGTGAAAACTTAGGATTATTCTCTATTTTTTCTTTATAAAGATTGATTATATCATTCTGTCTTACACCTAATCTTGAAGTATAAAATTCAAATTTAGGTTCTTCGTCAGAGGCAAATCTAATCCCAACATTACAATGGTTTGTAATAGCTGCGTCATAGGAATCAATCTCCCTTATATTATCTAATATTGGTATAACATTAATAAAGCCTTCATTTATAAGTTCACTCACATATTGTAGATATAGTGGCCTTTTATATCCATTACAAAGTATGAATGTATCTTTGTCAATTTTTTTCTGGTTATAAAGTTCCCTTAAAATGGGAATATCATAAGCTGAAGATGTTTCTACATGAACATCATTCTTCAAGACTTCATTTAAAACGAATTCGAAGTGTGATGCTTTGGTACAATAACAATAAGTGTAAGAACCATTATAATTCGATTTCTGCATTGCATTTTTAAAATAACGCTTAGCATCCTGAATATTATGGCCAATTTTTGGTAAGTATGTCAATTTCAATGGTGTACCATATTCCTTAATGATTTTCATTAATGGAACTCCATGAAAATAAAGCTCATTGTTAATAACCGTAAACTCTTCTGTGGGGAAGTAAAATGATTGTTCAATTAAGTCAATGTACCTGTCGCGTCTTGCCATTCTAATTATTATCGGAAATACAAAATTGGTTCAGAGAAAAGTGTTAGACAAGTAATAGCAAAGTTATATTACTGTTAACACAAGAAATCCCTTAAAAATAAGGTTAAAATGAGATTCCAGGTAAATTGAATCAGGAATTTAAAAAAGTTACTACAGCTTCTACAAACTCTCTAGGCTTTTCTGCTTGAACCCAATGGCCAGCTCCGGCAATAGTTTGAATATTGCTATTTGGAAAAAGATTTTTGATAATTTCATGATCTTTTTCCTGTATATAGTTAGAATTTTCTCCCCGAAGAAACAAGGTTGGTTTGGTAAAAGGGACTCCTTTATTTTCCATCCCTATATTTTCGATTTGACCGACAATAGCATCAAGGTTCATTCTCCAGGCAAATCCTCCTGATTCTGACCTATATAGGTTTTTTAGTAAAAATTGCCTGACCCCCAATTCAGCTAAGTAAGGAAGCATAGCAGTTTCTGCTTCTTCTCTGGATTTAATATTTTCAAGATCTACGGCACTTAAACCTGATATAACATCCTGATGATGTGGCTTGTAATATCTTGGTGAAATATCTACAACAACTAATTTTTCGAGTTTATCAGAATGGTTAAGAGCCAATTGCATAGCTGTTTTGCCTCCCATTGAATGTCCAAGAATATAGGGATTTTCTATCTTATTGTCTGAAATGAATTCAAGAAGATCATCCGCCATTGACAAATACGAGTGAACAGGAGAATGAGGTGAAC
Organism: Cytophagales bacterium; assembly: GCA_014376535.1. Taxonomy (GTDB): domain Bacteria; phylum Bacteroidota; class Bacteroidia; order Cytophagales; family UBA9547; genus UBA9547. Next base: position 15,640 of record JACMRH010000032.1, read on the forward strand.
GACCGTGGTTTCTTTGATCCAAAACATATACATGATAATGTTCTGCCAAAGGTTTTGTGACAGTTACCCAATTATCACCTGATCCAAATAGTCCGTGAAGAATTATAAGTGGCTTACCTTCTCCGGCTTGTCTAAAATTAAGTTTCATTTCAGAATAAACCTATTTGCAAATTTTGTTTATATCTTCTAATGCTTCTTTCATTCCGAAGTGTACTGCAGAACGAAAATCGTCGCAAGCAGCTTGTTTATTTTTTAGCATTATTTTACATTGTCCGCGATAATAGAAGGCAGCAGGTTCCTTTGGATTCAATTTTAAAGCAGTGTTAAAATCTTCCAAGGCACCTTTATAGTCTTTCAATTCCATTCGGATTTGAGCCCTATTTTGATATGCAGAAGGTTCGTTTGGGGTAAGTTCTATTACTTTATTGTAATCCACATAAGCTCCTTTAAAATCGTTCATAAAGGTTTTTGCCACTCCCCTATTGTTATAAGCCTGAACTTTATCAGGAATCAGTTGAATTGCGCTTGTAAGATCAGCAATTGAGCCTTTGTTGTCGTTAGCCTCACTTTTGGCATTTCCTCTGTTATTATAATATTCATAAAGATTTGATTTGGGATCTTTTGGGGCTAACTCAATTGCTTTACT
>JACMRH010000320.1 GCA_014376535.1 Cytophagales bacterium
CTGTATTTCGGGCAAACCAGCCAGGCAGTCTTCAATTACTTCTTTCAAATCATGGTTTGGCATTTCATAAGTCATAAAATCCAATGCATTTAAGTCTGCATGGCGGTTTTTAAGCTTTATTCTCAATAATGCCTGTCGATATGCGGTAGTAAATAACCAGGATTTAACTTTCTCATTTTCAACCTTGACCACATTTTCCCACAATCTTAGAAATGAATCCTGAACTATGTCAGCGGCCTCATCATCGTCCTGCAAAAGTTTCTTTGCAAACCGATAGACCCTTCCAGAGTATTCCTCAACTGCTTGATTATATTCCTTGGTATTCATTCTCTGGTGTAAAAGCAGGAACTGAATAAAAAGTTACAGAAGAAAAAAAATAAATTGTAATCATTTATGTAATTAATTGTAAATGAGTTTTCTAGCGTAAATAATGAAAGTTTTATCACTAGGTCCACAATAGATTTACAAGGTTTATAAGATTTATTTTTTTTGTGCCCTTAGTGGTAAGAGCCTAAATATTTGATCGTGATACATAAGTACACAAACATTGTAAGCTACAGAATTTAGAATTTTGCTTGTTCAAAACTCCCCTCTTCTCGATGGTTACTGTTTCTTACGTACCCTTTTTAATTATAGTCTCAGGCAAATAAGGCAATAATTATTTCTGTTACAAGAATGGCTACAAAAACTCCAGTCGATTTCATGTCTAAATAAATGGCCAGAAAATAAGGGAAAGGAACCTGAAACAAATAAAATAAATATCCCTGAACATAGTTGCTTTAATGCCGAATGCATCCAAAACCGTAAGATATAACCGGTATCATACAGTATCGTTTGTTTCCACTTGACAGGGAATTAAAAAGAGCACAGATCGTCCCATCTGAACCATAAACTAATCCACACCCATTATACCATCCAATATTTGACAAGTTATTTAAATTAATCAGGAACAATTTACTGCCAGGAACAGTAAGGTTCCCATCGGCAGTAAATCTGCTGACACGGGTTAGTGCTGGTGTTCTTAAAAGTATAATAAACCTAAATGAAATTATTGGTTGCAAATGCTGAATCTAAAAAGCCTGCTCCAAAAAAGGTGGCAGGCTTGATATTCTAACAAAACTATAACTTATTCTACTCCTTCTCTCAACCTTTCAGCATTTTCTGCAATTCTTAGCTGCTCTATAAATTCAGCAATTTCCCCGTCCATTACAATTGGAAGGTTGTGAACAGTAAGCCCGATACGGTGGTCTGTAACCCGGCTTTGGGGATAATTGTATGTTCTGATTTTGTCTGAGCGGTCACCTGTTCCTACCATGCTTTTGCGCTGGGCGCCAACCGCATCGTTGTGTTTTTGAAGTTCTAGTTCATATAAACGTGAGCGAAGCACTTTCATGGCTTTCTCTGCATTTTTAATCTGCGATTTTTCGTCCTGACATTGTACAACAAGGCCCGAAGGAATATGTGTAAGCCTAACAGCCGAATAAGTTGTATTCACTGACTGACCACCAGGTCCGGAAGAACAAAATAAGTCTTTTCTAACGTCGCCAGGAGCAATATTAACCTCTACTTCATCCATCTCTGGCAACACCACAACTGTAGCTGCTGAAGTATGGATTCTTCCCTGCGTTTCTGTATTGGGAACACGCTGAACACGGTGAACTCCCGATTCAAATTTCATTTTGCCATAAACATCTTCACCTACCAA